>JADYYV010000268.1 GCA_020853455.1 Alphaproteobacteria bacterium
CGCTTCGCCGCGGATCAGCGCCACCACATCTGCCAGCGCGGCGGGCAGGGGCGCGCCGTTGATGGCGACAAGCCGGTCGCCGGGCGCGATGCCCGCTTTTTCCGCAGGCGAGCCGGGCATGGCGCCCGCCGATAATACGCTGTCGCCGTTTTGCGCAAGGCGCAGGCCAATGCCGCTGAAAACGGGAACGGCGGGCAACTGGCGGAAGATTTGTTCATCGCGCGCGGTTTTCGGCTTGGGGCATGTTTTCTGCAGTTTCTTGCTGCCCCATTTTTTGTCGAGGACGAGCAGGGTGGTGTCGGAATCTGCATCGATGCGCTCGTCGCCCGGTGCAGCGATCACCACCTGCAGGCCGCCCGCGCTCAATCGCAGGCTGCCGTCGCCGAGGAACGGGCCCTGCGCGGGGTTCAGCGGCAGCGGCATCAGCGTGCGCCCGTCGCGCCCGTCGGACTCGTTGACCACCGCATTGTGGCGGTTGCTCAGGAATTCG
This sequence comes from Alphaproteobacteria bacterium, assembly GCA_020853455.1. Lineage (GTDB taxonomy): Bacteria > Pseudomonadota > Alphaproteobacteria > Micavibrionales > UBA2020 > JAPWJZ01. Next base: position 491 of record JADYYV010000268.1, read on the forward strand.
GGCGGCAGCTTTCCGGCCTGCACCTGCGCCGCGATCAGCGACAGCGCGGATTTGATGCGCGGGTTTTCGGTCGCCTCCGCCCATGCGCGGTAGGTTTGCGCGCCTGTTGCCGCGTCTGGATTATAATGTTGCGCGGGCGCATCTTCCGGCTGGAGTTTCTGTTTCGGCGCGTCTTTTTCGCGCGCGTCGCGGGCGGCGACCTGCGCGGCGTAATCGTTGTCGCAGGCAGCCGCGATTTGCACATCGGCATCGGCGGTGATGGCGACGCGGCGGGTCTGGCCTTCGGCATCGGTTGCGGTCCAGATATACGCGCCGGCTGCGGTATCGAATTTCTTTTTCAATTCTTCGGATATTGGCGCGCCGTCCTTTTGCCAGCCAAGGCAGCGGTCGAGAAGCACGCTGTCGAGCGCGGGGTCGAGGCGCAATTCCATGAAGTCTTCTTCAAGGTCGTTCAGCCCGGGCGCCATCACGCGCACTTCGTTGCGGCGGCCATCGACAAGGTTGAAGATTTCAAGGCTGGTGAGCCGCGATCCGTCAAGGTGCAGCAGGTTGCTCCAGCCGTTCATGACGTCGCGGCCGCCGTTGCCGTCGATATGCATGCCGCCCGTCGCGGGCATGCTGCGCGCGGATGCGAAGGTGACGGGTTTCTGGCGGTTCAACTGCGAGTGCAGCGCCGCCGACGCCCTTTCCGCCGCGACGCGGTTGTCGTCGATCGTGCGTTTCAGCGTGGACACTTCATCGCGCAGCTGCGTGACGGAATCACGCAGGTCCTGCGCCTCGGCGGCCTGCGTCTGTTCCATGACGATGGCTTTTTGGGCAAGGGCGCGGGCGGCCTGTGCGGTTTCTTCACGCGCCTGTGCGATATCGCGCTTCAGCAAATCGCGGTCGGCCTGCGCGCGGTTCTGCGCGGTATCCAGGTTTTCGATCGTGCGCGTATTCAGCATCACCGCAACCGCAAGGCAGGCGATGACGAACCAGCACAGCACCGATAAAACGGTGAGCGGATTTTTGAAATTCGGGGTCATACAAAAGTATAACACCCAATGGTTAGAAACCGGTAAAGCGGCTTAACCCAGTCATTTCATGCCGTTAATAAACGGGCGGTGCGGCTGGCGCGGGGCCGGTGTTCTGGCCGAGGGTTTTCAGGATATCGGTCAGAACGCCGCTCGCGCCGATGCGGAATTTATCGACGCTGATCCAGTTTTTGCCCATCATGCTTTCGGTGAGCGCGATATATTGCGCGCCGTCGCCGACGGTTTTCACGCCGCCGGAAATCTTCACGCCCGCGTCGAAACCGGTATCGCGTATGCTTTGCAGCATCGTGGCGGCCGCTTCCAGCGACGCGCCGCCGGTTGCGTGTTTGCCGGTCGATGTTTTCAAAAAATCCGCGCCCGCATCGAGTGCCAGGACGGAAGCCGCGTATAAATCTTTGTAGTCGGTGAAAACAGAACTCTCCAGAATGACTTTCAGTTTCACGCCCGCGCCGCATTCCGCGCGGCAGACGCGCAGTAATTCCGCCGCTTTTTCTGCGTTTCCATTTAAAAACGATTGATGATCCAGCACGATGTCGATTTCATTCGCGCCCGATTTGATTGCGGCGCGCGTGTCGCTCGCGGTTTTTTCAGGTGTGCCCGCGCCCGACGGAAAGTTGATGACGGTTGCGCGGTTGATGCCTTTTTGCGCGGTCGCGTTGAATGTCTGCGTCAGGAACTGCGGATAAACGCAGGTCGCCGCCACATGCCCGAATTTTCCCTGATCCGCTTTTGCGATCAGCGTGTCGATTGCGGCGGGCGTGTCGGTGTCATTTAAACTGGTGAGATCGAGGCTGTGCAAAGTGGTCAGCGCGGCGGTTTCGGAAGCGGGTGCCGCTTTTGCTTTTTCGACAAGACCGGCGAGCGTGCCGGGAAAATTTTTCATCAAAATGTCCTTTTTTCGGGTTTGTGACTTATCCTCGCACAGCAAAGGGTTATGGTCAAACGTGATATAAAATATCTATAAATTACAGTATCTTAAAATATGCTCAAACAATGATTAAGTGCCGCAAAACATCCGCGCGGAAATAGCGAGCAGGATTTTTAACCCGTTGATATATAACGATTCCGGCGGCGGGAATGGCAAAAACCAGAATCAGCAAGATATTGAAATTGCAGCATATTTTTGACCGGTGCTGTGCGCAAAACACGCACAAACCACGCGCAAAAAGCGCAGATAGCGGTATGTCCGAAAATGGCTGGTAGCGGGCGCGACGGGAGTAATTTACCCCACTGTTTTACGCGCGTAAAACAAGCGTGCCAGCCACCGGAGCGGAATTAGGCAAGCGTCTCTATTATAAAAATCAACTTACGCCGACGCCTTTGATCTAAACTTGAATTCAGACTGATAGAGAATCCGCATTGACCGTACCGGTGATTATCTTTATGTATAACAAACTTGGCGCGCTCTTACCGGCAGAGCTGTTTTGCCAGCACCAAGATTGTTTTACGAGGAGAAGCCCATGAAAGACACGAACAGCGCATCTGTTCTTCACAAAGCCGCCGAAGCGCTTGATAACGCGGCAGCGTTGCTGGCTCTCTCTTCGCCTCTTTGGCTGGCAGCCGGCGGTGCTATCGCAGGGCTGATGCTGGCACCTGTCATTGGTGCCGGTGTTGTTGTCGCAGGTGTGACTGGCGGCCTGGCTGGCTTCGCTGGCGGCGCGCTTAGCTATATTGCGATGGGCAGCGAACGCGACACGCGCGTGCCGCAGCCTGCGAACATACTGGTATGGCCTGTTTCAGTACTGGCCGAAAAAACCTATGTCATGGCGCTCGCTCAGGAAGTGCCGCTCGCCGACAAGAAAAAGTTGAAAGACGCTTTTAACAAGTCTGTCGAATCCTCCCGCGCGGCGCGGCGCTTCGTCAACTCCGGCGCGTTGTATGCCAATGCCGCTCTTGCCGTGCGCAACCAGCAGATGACAATCGACAGCGTCATCAAAGGGCTGGAGGCAAAGACCTACCCCCTGCAAGCGGGCACCTACAAGCCGTAATCCCGCAGAAAAAACTTCTTTCTTGTCCCGGCGGATATGCCGCATCATGTAACGCAGCGGGACAACCGGCGGCAACAGGCTCTTTTGCCATGAAGATGGCGCAGCCCGTAATAATTTCCCATCAAATATAGAGCCTGCGGATATATATCCGGTTTCACCCCCGCGCCAGCATCGCAAGGCAGAGCAGGAACAGGCCGAAGACGATGGTGAGTGACAGTTTCGTCGCCTGTTCCGCATCCGATTTCCACAGCAGGTACATGCCGCCGCCAATCGCCGCCGCGAGGGCGAAGGCGGCAGCGCCGGACGCCATCACCGCGCCGCTGACGCCCGCCTGCACGCAGGCCAGCACCGCCAGCAACACCGACAGCGCGGCGAACATCGCAAACGTCACGCGGCCGCGCAGCTGTTCCGGCAGGCGCATCACCAGCCAGTACACGCCGTAATAGGCAAGCGAGGGCAGGGCGAGCAGCGGCAGGATCACCCATTCCGTGCGGTTGTCGTACCGGATGCCCATCACCAGAAAATCGAGCAGCAGCAGCCCGCCCGTGATCGCGGCGATTTTCAGCGCCATCACGGTCTGCGGCGACGCGCCCGGCTTCAGCCGCCAGCCCATCAGGTGCATGACCGCTAGCACCGCCGCGCCATGCACGGCCACCAGCAGCAGCGGCACGGCCTGTTCCGCGCCCGACTGCAACGCGCCAAGCGCGCGCGAAAACACCTCCGCCATGCGCGCGCCGTTGCCGGTCGCCAGCAGCGACAGGATGACGGAGAAGAAAAAGAAAGCCCAGAAAACCGCCACGCGCTGGAACGGATGCAGCGCGACGCCGACACGCCGGATGATCAGCCACGCGCCGATGCAGCCGAGCGCCGAGGCGCAAAACAGCACGCCGCCCAATGCCGACGACAGGAACGGATAAAACCCGCAGACCCATATGGCCGACAGCGCCAGCGACGTGCGCAAAAACGCCGCATGATCGTGCCGCGCCGCAGGCTCCATCACGCGCAGGAAAAAATACGCCGCCATCGTCATCAGCACGATCAAGCCGGGATAAATCACCGACACCGTGATCGCGCTATGTGCGCTGAAATCCAGCAGCGAATATTCCACGGGCGGCGGGTTGTACCGCCCGTAATACGGCTGTTCCACCGGCGCGGGCCTGCGGCTGCGCATCAGCAAAAATTCCGCAATGAAGGGGAATGACAACGAAAATAGAAAGAGAGTGCCGAGAAATAATCTCAACATGTGCTTCACCGTGCCTGTTTTTTATCCGCCCCGTTATCGGAGTCGGTATTTTTTGTATGTATTTCCCATTGTAACGCTGGCGCGGTTAACGGCGGGTTAAGAGAGATTTATCTCTTAGCTGGCAACTTTGATATCATTGTGGGATTTGAACACCCACGCTTTGCCACTGCGACTTAAAACTATATCGCATATTTTTTTTCTAATCGGCGGTATGTCAGGCGGTCCATATTGTATTTCGATATGTATCGGGACATCGTTTCCTGTCGCATGAGTAATGCTACCGGAGTAAAATACCGTTTCTCCCATGGATGTTATAAAGCCGCCGCTATTCAACAAGTTTTTCGGTGAGCTGTTATTTATTTGCAAGTTCGTAACGACGTATTTTAAAGGCTTATTAAAAGAATTTTTGATTAAAAAGTTTACTGAGTGATGAAGCGTATTATTTGAATCTGTGAATTCCGGATAATCAATCGCCGTTAAATTGAGGGCGTATGCGTATTCTTCCCATGATTTATTAGCTTTTTCTTTGATTTTAACTGCATAATTTAAAGTAACAAAAAAAAGAAAAGCTAAGGCAACGACTAATCCAATAATCCATGAAGGAAAACCAAAAATCATACCCTCTATCTTAGAAGGTGAAGCCCATCCAATTTCGATGAACTGTTTATAAATCCAATCCGCTTTAGCGATAACGGATGAAACAAATACACCAATTAAAAACAAAGGCAGGCCAAAGGCCTCTTTAATCAACGCAAATCTTGTTAAAAAATAATTCATTATCTATTCATGAAATTATTCCGTTTTAAAGTCAATGATGTCTTAAAAATCATAGAAATATTGTCATTTATATGGCATGTTCCTTCAACGAAAAAAACTTAAAAAACCAC
>JADYYV010000269.1 GCA_020853455.1 Alphaproteobacteria bacterium
AAGCGACATTCATAAACTGGACCGCACCGTTTCCGTCGCCCCGATGATGGGCTGGACGGATCGGCATGACCGCTATTTCTTGCGCCTGATTTCGCCCAACGCGCTTCTCTATACCGTCATGATTACGACGGGTGCTTTGGTCTATGGCAAAAAGCTGGAAGTACTCGATTATAACGCCGAGGAACATCCGGTCGCCCTGCAGCTGGGCGGGTCCGACCCGAAAGAACTCGCCGAATGTGCCAAGCTGGCCGAGCAATACGGCTATGACGAAGTGAACCTGAATTGCGGCTGCCCGAGTGACCGCGTGCAGAAAGGCAAGTTCGGCGCCTGCCTGATGGCGGAGCCGCAGCTGGTCGCCGACGGTATTGATGCCATGCGGCAGGTTGTCTCCATTCCCGTCACCGTCAAAACGCGAATTGGCATTGATAATCAGGATAGTTACCAGTTTTTGTTAGACTTCGTTGGCAAGATTGCCGAGAAGGGCTGCGACACCTTCATTATCCATGCGCGCAAAGCCTTACTTAATGGTTTAAGTCCGGCCGAGAACCGTACTGTTCCGCCATTGAATTACGACCGCGCATACCAGCTGAAGCGCGACTTCCCGCATCTCGACATCATTCTCAACGGCGGCATCAAGACGGTCGAGAGTATTCAGGACGCGCTCAAGAACCTCGACGGCGTGATGATCGGGCGCGAGGCCTATTCCAATCCGTATTTTCTGGCGCAGGTGGAGCGCGAGATATTTGGTAATACCGCTGTCCGGTCACGCGGCGAAGTGCTGGACGCGCTGATGCCCTATATCGACAGAAGTTTACAGAATGGCATTCCATTGAAAGACATCACCCGCCATATCCTTGGCCTGTATCAGGGCCTGCGCGGCGGCCGCAAGTGGCGGCAGATTTTGAGCGAGGAGGCGTACAAACCCGCCGCCAATGCCAATACCGTACTTATGGCACGTGCACAAGTTGCTGATGCGTAACACAAAAACCATGAATGAAAAGCTATTCCCTTCCACTCAAGACTGGTATAGTTATTCGTCTATTGGGGACTTAGAAGACAATGAATAATCCGGGCACTCCCGCCACAACCAGGTTTAGCATGCAGCCGTCTTGGACGAGGCTCAATCGCGAACAATCGCATCAGGTGCTGGATAAATTATCCGGGCACAAGGATGCCGTTGTGTTCTCGAAAGAGGCGACCGAGGTATCGTGGCGCAGCCTGCCGTTCTACAACAATTACCGCCTGTATCGCCTGATCAACTATGCGACCATGCCGACCTTCAGCATGATGTATCTCAGCAATGGCGACGAATTCCTCAGCATCGACGGCACGGCGAACCCGATCTACACGATCAACGAAAAAGACGGCATCCGCCTGAACGAGATGAACGTCATTCCGTATCTCGATTTCTTCTTCACCAACGTGCAGGGCTCCGAAGGCGATATCTTCCTGATTAAAGACCCGCGCAAGATGCCGATGCTGGATTCACTTAGCGAAGGCCAGCAGCAGAGCGTCATCAGCAGCTTCAAGCCGCTGAAGGTATCTTACGACGCGACCCAGCATGTGCATCGCGTCAGCGGCACGATCTATTACGGCGGCGGCCTGATTTCGGCCACCATCCTTGTATCCAGCGAAGGCAAGCTTGCCTTCCAGGAACAGAATCTTTTGCTGACGGGCATCCACTTCCCCTACAGCCCGTACAGCCAGCATTGGCTTGAAGGCTGATCACCATGAGCAACGCGCCGCGCCTGCAGGATTTCCTGACCAACACGCAAACGCTGCCCCCCGACGATGTGATGATCGAGAAAGCGCTCGACATCCTCAACCACTCCGCGCATGGCCAGCAGCTTGCCGATTTCGTGAGCGTCAACCAGATCAGCATCCGCATCATGGCGACGCCGCAGCCCACCACCTATCTGCCCGAAGCCAAGCTGGTCTATATCGGCTTCAGCCGCAACAACCCCGTATCGCCCGCACGCTTCGTGCTGATGATGGCGGGCATTCTGCGTGAAGCGCAGCAGGAACTGGCCGGCATCAAGCATCCGCATTTGCACGCGCCGATGCAGGAACACATGAAAGTGTCGATGGCCAAGCACGAAGACAAAGTCTGGTACATGTGCACGGTCGCCTGCGAGCTGAACGACATGGAAGTTTTCGGCGAATACAAATTCCTCGACGAGCTGAAAAAAATGGGCCACGAAGAATCCCTCGCCCTGTACCTGAAGCAAGAGCGCAAGAACGCTTAATCCCGCAATCCCCCACCCTATCGTCATTCCCGCGAAAGCGGGAATCCCATTGGCTGCCCGCGCGCTCTCAATCGCCGGGATCCCCGCTTTCGCGGGGATGACGCTATTTTTGTGCTTATATCCTGATAAATTACCGCTTATGCACATCGCGCGCGTATTGCTCCAGCGCGCTGCGTTCGTGGTATTCCTTGACCTTGTTGCCGCCTTCGCTGCGGGCGATGTTCAGGGCCTGCTTGGCGTGGTCGATGGCGTGGTCGGGGCTTTCGCGCTGCAGGGATTCCGCGATGCCGAAAGATGCCGTGATGCGCAGCTTGTCGCCGCTGGGCATAAAGATGGGGGTATTTTCAATCTCGCCGCGCAACCGGTCCATGACCGAACACGCATCCATGAATTCAACGTGTTTCAGCACGATCAGGTATTCGCCCTTGCCAAGGTAATAGGCGTCGTCGAACGAACGCACGGTGCGCGCGATCACCTGCGCCATATTGGCATAGACGGAATCCATGCTGCGGCGGTCGTATTTCTGCTGCAGCTCGTCCATCTGGTCGATCTGCGCGTTGGCGATGGAGAACGAGGTGCCCTTGCGGTCAAACCGGTCCTGTTCGCGCTTGATGTCGGTGCGCATACCGGCGACGGTGCGCAGGCCGGTGACGGGGTCAACGGCGGCGACGGCATCCGTCACATCCTGCTGCAACCGGCGCAGCTGCGTGACAAATCCTTCGAACTGGTTTTCAAAATCGTCATACATGGCCAGCTGCGGCGCGATGCCGCCTTCGCAGGCCTCGAGGAATTTTTGCGCGATATGGCACAGCTCGTCATGCACCATGCTCAGCTTCTCGGAAATTTTGCGGTCGATGGTGTTGCGCTCGGCTTCTTTCTTGCACCACATCACCAGCGCGGCGGGCGCGTGGTAATCGGCGGGGCGGGCCTGGCTACCGGGGAAGAAGCATTGGCGCATGATATCGACGCGCCAGTCGAGGAGCGCCTCGATCTCGGCGACGATCATATCGGTCGATAATGTCTGGGCGTAGGAAACGGCCAAGGTTCACCAAAAGACGGCTAAATGATCAGAAACACACCTAATAAAATTATAACACAGGGGTGGTTTACACAACCCACTCTTTTTTGATTTGATCGAGCGTTCCGGTTGAGATTCCCTTGCGGACGTCGCGCATCAGCCGGGTCATGGTCGCCACATTATGTATGGATAACAACTGCATACCCAGCAATTCGCCCACCCGGAACAGGTGGTGGATATAGGCGCGGGAGTGGTTTTTGCAGGCCATGCAGTCACAGGTCGAATCAACCGGATCGGGGTCATTCACATATCTGGCGTTGCGGATGTTCAGGCGTTCTTTCGGCGCGCCCTTGACCATCGCCCAGCCGTGGCGGGCGATGCGGGTGGGCGATACGCAGTCGAAGGTATCGATGCCCGACAGCACGTTCGAGAATACGTCGATAAAGCTGCCGATGCCCAAAAGGTGGACGGGGCGCGTCGGGTGGATCATGGGCGCGCACATGGCGACCACTTCGTACATCTGTTCCTTGGTCGAACCCAGCGACCCGCCGATGGCGGTTGCGAAGAAATCGGCATTCGCGGTCCATTCGCAAGACTCTTTGCGCAGGTCGGGATACACGCCGCCCTGCACGATGCCGTACATTTTCTGTTTGCCGTCGTCTTTCCGTTTCCATTCCGCCAGCGACCGGTCGCCCCAGCGGCAGGACATTTCCATCGACCGCGCGGTGTATTCTTTGTCCACATGGTACGGCGTGCATTCGTCCAGCTGCACGATCAAATCCGCGCCCAGTTTGCGCTGAATGTCGATCGAGCTTTCGGGCGTCAAAAACCATTTGCGGCCGTCGAGGTACGATCTGAACTCCGCCCCCTCCTCCGTGATTTTCAAAATCGATTTTTCGCGGATGCGGTTGGCCTTGCCCTTGATCTCGTCCGCAACCGATCCATGCCCGAGCGAGAAAATCTGGAACCCGCCGGAATCCGTGAACATCGGCCCGTCCCAGTTCATGAATTTATGAAGCCCGCCCATCTCCGCCACCAGATCCGCGCCGGGGGAGAGCATGAGATGGTAGGTATTCGACAGGATAATATCCACCTGCTCCGCCCGCAGCTGCATGGGCGACAATCCCTTCACCGTCGCCTTGGTGCCGCAGAAAATAAAATTCGGCGTATCGATCGTGCCATGCGGCGTCGTCAGCCGCCCCGTGCGGGCGTAGGAATTGGGGTCTTTGTGTGTGATGTTAAATGCAAAAGTCATGATGCTTTGTAACCTAACAATCCAGTTTTGTCATCCTGAGCGAAGCGAAGGATCTCTCTTTGCAACCAAGGGAGATCCTTCGCTTCGCTCAGGATGACACCCAAACAAAAAGGGCGGGAATAAACCCGCCCTTTTCGAATTTTTGCGCGTAACGAATTAAGCGGCTTTTTTAGCGGCTGCTTTTTTCGTCGCGGTGCGGCGCGGCTTCGGGGCCGGCTTCGCGGGTTCGCCGATTTTCGCGACCAGCTGCTTGCGGAGCTTGCGCAGTTCGGCGTTCAGTTTCGAAGGCGCGGTGCCGAGCAGGTAAGCGTCGATGCCGCCCTTGTGCTCGACCGTGCGGATGCCCTGCGTGGAAGAGGTGATCTTGATGCTTTTCTTCAGACCCGTGCTGAAGAACGAAGCCTCTTGCAGGTTGGGCAGGAAGCGGCGCTTGGTTTTGTTGTTCGCGTGGGAAACGTTGTTTCCGACCAGAGGGCCCTTGCCCGTAATTTCGCAGCGGCGTGTCATTGTCATTAATCCTTGTTTACAAGACGCTTGCGCGCCTAACTTGAAATCGGTATTCCAGACGCAGCACCATATGTTAAGCGGACGCCGTTTTCAACAGAATTGTACCGGTGACCGGCACAAACGATAAGAATCCTTGTTATATATACGGTATCGGGTGTTAAATTAACCCCAAGGCCACCTGACCGCCACCCGCCGCACCCATCCAAGGCTCAAAATGCCTTGAATTATGTAAATAAAGGAATCACCTATGTCCCCCGTCTCCCGCCACGAAAAGGCCGCCTTCGCCGCCCTCGACATATGGCTTGGGCATCGCGTGCGCTTCGGCGGGCTGCCGGGCGCGCAGGTCCGTGCGCGCAAAAACGGCGCGAATATGTTGTATCCTGCGGATGAGTTTTTGAAACGGGCAAAGAATACGATTTTATGATGCAAATCATTTATTTTACGACGCTTTATTTCTTCCTGTCCGTCAACCACGCCTATGCGCACGGTGGTGAAGAATTGATTTTGATAAAAGGCGCGGAAATTATCGCCTATGTCAGCGCGTTTGTTATCTTGGCAACCAGTAAGGCGAGCAAGAAAAGAAAAATTTGCGCGCTTGGATTTCTTTTGGCTGGTATTTTGGTGGAAATTGCCCTTGGCTTTATCCCCTATCTTTTCAACGGGACATTGATTAATTCCGCTTCGACAATAAGCACAGTATTTGCAACAAGTTTCAGTATTTGGATTTGTAAATCACCTAAAAAACTTTCGCAAAAACAACGCGCAAATACAAAAACTCCCGCCATTCTCTGCACGGCATGGCTGATAACAATTACGGCAATATTTGCATGTATTTTCTTGGCGGAAACTGAGCGAAAATCGTTAGATGCTGGCATAGCCCAGTTAAAAGCTGGCCATTACGAAGTTGCACGACAAAAAATAGAATCACTCGCCCAGAATGGAAATTCTCAGGCCAAATTACTGATGGCTGAAATTTACACGCATGGATTAGGAGTTGATGTCAATATTGATAGGGCAAAATACTGGCTTTCCTGCAAAAGTATAATATGCGTTGAAGGAGAAGCTGAATATAAATTCGCCCTCCTTTTCTCAAATGAAATGTTTTGGGAAGGCAAGGCAGTACCCGCCCCTATCGAGCCTTCGTCTTTTACTAAATATGACATGAATAAAGCGATCTACTGGATGGGTATATCATCCGCAAAAGGCTACAAAAATGCCGATAGCTGGCTTGCCGAACATAACAAGGCAGCAAAAAAATCCCAATAATAACGATTATTTTTCCGGCGTGTCGTCAATCTCCACCGATGACTTGCTCACATACGGGGTCTTGCAGACATTGCCGCGTACCGGATAGCCCTTGGCTGTGCGCGCCATAAATCGGGTGGCGAAAACGTCGAAGCCGCAGCCGAAGGTATCGTAGCCGCCTGTCTTGATATCGGTATAGCCCTGCGCCTCCAGCACGCGCCG
>JADYYV010000270.1 GCA_020853455.1 Alphaproteobacteria bacterium
CAAACGGGCGGATGCTTTCGACGTAATCGTTGATTTTCTGGCGCAGCGCGACATCGACCGGATTTTTGGGGTCGAGGTAGCTGTCCTGAACATGGTTAATGACAACGATGACGTCTTTCATGACCATATTATAGCATAAATTTTTCAGGCTGTGGCGGGCCGGCGCGGGGCTATCAATATCGCCCTGAAATCATTGACATTCGTGCGGGTGGGGCCTGTCACGATGCTGTCGCCCAAGGCTTCGAAAAAGCTGTGCGCGTCGTTGTTTTCAAGGGCTTGCGCGGCGTCGAGACCTGCGATGCGCGCCCATTGGAGCGTATCCGGCGCGGCATAGGCACCCGCGATATCATCCGTGCCGTCGACCCCGTCGGTATCGCCCGCCAGCGCATATATATCTGCCGCGCCGTTCAGCGTCAGCGCGAGCGACAAAAGGAATTCCACATTGCGCCCGCCACGCCCCTTGCCGCGCAGCGTGACGGTGGTTTCGCCGCCCGACAGCAAAACGCAGGGCTGGTTTTGCGCCAGCGCCTGCCGTGCCATCGACGCGCCCAGCGCGCGCGCTTCGCCCTCGATCGCGTCGCCCAGAAAATGTACGGGAATGTTTTCACGCCGCGCGATTTTCGCGGCGGCATCCAATGCCATCTTGGGTGTTGCGATCAGGCGGTGTTCTTCATTGTCCAGCTGCTTGACGGATTCCGACAGGGCAGGGGGCGCGTCGATGTTATAGCGCCGTAATATTTCCGCGGCATCTTTGCCGGTCGTGGGATCTGCGACGGTGGGGCCGGAGGCGATATCCACCGGGTTGTCGCCCGGCACATCCGATATCAGCAGCGTCAACACGCGCGCGGGGTGGCAGGCAGCGGCAAGCCGCCCGCCCTTGATCGCCGAGATATGCCGCCGCACGCAATTGATTTCCGATATCGTCGCGCCCGATGCCAGCAATGATTTGTTGATGCGTTGTTTATCGGCAAGAGTCATGCCCGTCATCGGCAGCGGCATCAGCGCGGAGCCGCCGCCGGATATCAGGCAGAGCGCAAGATCGCCGGCGGTCAGGCTCTGCGCCAGTGCCATCATGCGCTGCGCCGCCTTCATGCCGCTGTCATCGGGGACGGGGTGGGATGCGCGCAGGATTTCGATACGGTTGCAGGGAACTTCATAGCCGTGGCGGGTGATGACAAGGCCGCTGATATCGCCTGCCCAGTTATCCTCTACGGCCTTCGCCATCGCGGCGGAGGCCTTGCCCGCGCCCATGACAACAAGCCGGCCTTTGGGCGGCGGGGGCAGGTGCTGCGGCAGGCACAATGCGGGCTGCGCGGCGTTGATCGCGGCCTGGAACATTTCTTCCAGCAGCGCGCGGGGACGCATCATTTTTTTGGGGCGGCTTCGAGAAGCGCAATGATTTTCTTGTCGCCTTTCTCGCGGGCGAATTCCAGCATCGTCTTGTCTTCCTGCCCCTTCAGCGACGCATCCGCGCCCGATTTCAGCAGCAGCGCGACCAGTTCCGCTTTGCCGGCGCGGATCGCGGCCTCCAGCGGGCGGTCGGCGGTGTCGCCGGCGGTGGCGTTGCTGTTCAGCTGCAGGCAGCGGCGGTTCACATTCGCGCCTTTCTTGAGCATCAGCGTCGCAAGCTCGAGATCGCCCGTCGAAACCGCGCCGATAAACGGCGTCGCGCCGAAGGCGCTGGAGACGTTCACATCGGCGCCCGCTTCGGTCAGGAATTTCGCGGCTTCCTGCTGCCCGTTGCCGATCGCGTAAATCAGCGGCACTTCGTCATAGGCGGCGAAGCCGTCGATATCGGCGCCGTTGTCGAGCAGGAACTTGATCATTTCCATGTCGCCTTCATGCGACGCGCGGGCGAGCGGCTTGCACACCACGTCGAAATCGCAGACGGGGTCGATATTCGCGCCGTCGGCGAGGGCTTTTTTCGCCGCGTCGAAATCACGGTCGTCGATGGCCTTTTCAAGCGTGCCCTGCTTGGCGGCGTCATCGGGGCCGAATTTCAGGAAGCGCTTGATCTGCTTTATGCTGTACTGGCTGTCGCGCTTCAGCGGGCGGGAGGTGATTTCCAGCTTGAAATGGCCATCCTTGATCTTGCGCGTATAGGGGGCGTCTTCCTCGAAATCGGCGGAAACATAAAAATCCTGCCCGTCGGTTGCATATTGATAAATGCGCAGTTCAACGCCCTCCTGCCCCTCGACGGGGTCAAGCGGCAGTTCGAAGCCCTTGCCCAGCGCTTCTTTCAGCGCGTCTTCCAGCTTTGATTTGGGGATATAGGCGGTGCCTTCCTCGGGCTGGTAATCGGTGATGCCGATCACGGTCATCACGGCCTGCGGCTCGTCGCCGGCCAGCGGGTAGCGGCCGGTTTTTTTGCGGTAGGCGACGATGTCTTCCGCCAGCGCCAGCATGTCGCCGACGCGTCGCAGGTCGCGCTTTTCCTTGGGGACATAGGCGCCAAGAACGCTGTCCGCCGCCTGTGCGGGGGATACGGGTGCGAGCCAGAGGAAGGACATATATAGTGCAAGGGCGATGAAATGTTTCATGGCCAAAGCCTAGCATAGGCAAATCGAATCCTCTATCCTCTGTTTGGTGCGCAGGGTTGCTTTTTTTACCGCACATACGAACAGGAATATCATGAAAACAAATCTCCAGCCCGTCGTGAACGACCAGAAATCGGGCCTTGCATCGCGCTACGAGCTTTATCAGGGCGATTTGCCGGATAATCTTGCGCTTGGCAATGTGCTGGCGATCGATACCGAATTCATGGGGCTGAATGTGTTCCGCGACCGCCTGTGCCTGCTGCAGATTTATGACGGCGCCGGCAAGGTGCATATGGTTCAGTTCGCGCCCGGCGTCATCAACGCCCCGAACGTGAAAAAGCTGATGGCCGATACATCGCGCGAGAAAATGTTTTTCTATGCGCGCGGCGATATGCGCTGGATCGGCCATTATGTCGGCGTCATTCCCGAAAATGTGTATTGCCTGAAAATCGCGTCGCGCATCGCGCGCACCTATACGCAGCAACACGACCTTGAAGATGTCAGCCGCCATGTGCTGGGCGTGAAAATTTCCAAAGAACAGCAATCGACCGATTGGGGCGCGCCCGTGCTGACGCCTGCCCAGCTGGATTACGCGGCAAACGATGTGCTGCATCTTCACCCCATGCGCGAAAAATTGGCGGCGATGATGCAGAGCGAGGGCAGGGAAGAAATCGCCCAAGGTCTGTTCAAATGCCTGCCCGCCGTTGTGCGCGCGGACCTGGCCGGATGGGGCAGCGAAGACCTGTTCGCGTACCACGTACCGCGCCCTACTTGAAATCATTGAATATTTTTTCGATTCAGCAAAAGCGGGTGTGAATCACCCTGCCTGTTCTATGCCTGTTCTTCCGCGAGATCGTGGATAAGCGTCTAAATTGTAGTTTATGAAAATAATAATAGGCCCAGATCGCACATAATATGGTAAATAAAATTGGGATATGTAATTGCGATAATCCTAAAAACATCAATATAAACCGATACATCTTTACACCATTGATTTCTTCACCAGAACAAAATATGGTGTTCGAAATCTTATAAAACGGTCGCGGGAAGTCTTGACATTATGTCTAAGGTTTCGTAATTTGTCCGCGATTAAGAAAAATGATTTTGCTATAAAAAAGCACCGAC
>JADYYV010000271.1 GCA_020853455.1 Alphaproteobacteria bacterium
GGTATCGGCGCCGCTGCCCGACCACAGCGCATCGCTGCCCGCGCCGCCGATGAGCGTATCATCGCCGCCAAGCGTCTGGATCCAGTCGTTGCCTGAAAGCCCGTCGATGGTGTCGGGGCCGTTGGTGCCGATAATGTCGGGATTATCGGGGCCGTCTGCTGCGCCGGTGCCTTGAACCAAAGCCATGATATTCCCCTTTTATAAAAAATAATCCACCATCAAAAATCCGGAGCTTCATTAAAGCATGGCTGGCGAAAAACGGCACAAAAAATCGAGACCGCGACAGCGCAAAAACCCCTGAATTCACATAGGCCGGATGACGGTTTGATCATAGGAAATGATGCTTAATATCGGCTTAAAATAAAAACCGCCCAAAAGCCGTTTTATTACAGGCTTTTGGGCGGTTATTTATGGAATAATTCGGCTCAGAGCATCTTTTTCATCTGCGCGAAGGTGTCGAGCAGCTTGGTGACGTCTTCCGAAGAATTGGCGGCAGTGAAAGTGAGGCGGTGAACTTCCTCGCCCTTGATGACCATCGGATAGGGGCAGATCGTCGCCATCATGCCCGCATCGAACATGAAATTGGCGGTTTCGATGAGCTTTTCGGTATCGCCGATTTTCACGGAGACGATGGGGAAGCCGGAGGTATTCACGACCTCGAAGCCCAGCTGGCGCAGGCCGTTGATGCCGCGATGGGTCAGATCCCAGAGTTTTTTACGATACGCATCGCCGCGTTCCTCGTTCACATCAAGGCCTTTCCACAGCGTGGCGAGCGATGCCGTGGGGCAAGGGCCGGAGAGGTCATAGGGCGTCGCGAAGGCCTGCAGGAAGGTTTTCATCTTTTTCGAGCAGGCGATGAAGGCCGCTAGCGAGGAATAGGCCTTGGAACAGCCGCCGACATACAGGATGTTTTCGTAGTCGCAGCCCGCGTATTTCACGATGCCGTTGCCCTTGTAGCCGAAGGGGCAGTTTTCATCGGGATTTTCGCCGACGACGCCGAAGCCATGCGCATCATCGATATAGAGGATCGCATCGTATTTTTTCGCCAATGCCTGCAGCGATTTGATGTCGGCGTAATCGCCGGTCATGCTGTATACGCCGTCGACGAGGATCATCTTGCGCGGGTTGTCCTTGTGCTCGATGAGCAGTTTTTCGAGCGTTTCGAAATCGCCCTGCTTGAAGCTCTTCAGCGTCGCGCCGGAATCGCGGGCGATTTTGCAGCCTTCATACATGGTTTCGTGGCCGGATTTATCGAGGAACATCACGCCCGTCTTGCCGATCAGCGCGGGGATGATGCCGATCGAAATCAGCGTGACGGTCGGCAAAATCAGCGTGGATTCCGTGCCCACCAGTTTCGCCAGCCGGTCTTCGAGGTCGGCATAGATCTGCGGGCTGGCCACAAGGCGGCACCAGCTGGGATGCACGCCCCAGCGCGCGATTTCTTCATCGACATTCACCTTGATCGACGGGTCAAGGTCGTAGCCGAGGTAGTTGCAGGACGCGAAATCCGTCACCCAATGGTCTTTCGATACGCGGATCTGACGCCCCTTGATTTCAAGGGCGGAGACGTTGTACTGCTTCATACGCTTGAACATCTGGCGTATCAGGGCGCGGCGGTTTTCGCTTTCGTTGGCTTCGATCATTCTGTCTTCGGTATTCATGCTATTGTTCCTTTAAAGGGGTTGGATTTTGTCAGGTGAAGCTTATGCCGAATTGCTCCGGCGGAAAAAATCGGGTTTGCGGCTGATATCGCTGCTCGCGCCCGCGCGGTCGAGTTCCACCGCGCTGGAACGCGCGCTGTCCGGCAGCCCCGATATCCGGCTGCAGGTCAACGACCCCTTCGCGATTTACGACGAAGCCGCGCGCGAGGAAAAGACGTATGAATACATCCTGTCCCGCCTTGAAGAACACGACGGCGCGGCGACAGCACTGGTCAAGAACGTCGCCGATTACATTCCGCCGGGCGATGCGTGGCTGCGCTGGCGCGATTTGTGCGACGGGCATATTTTCCTGATCCGCAATCCGCTGCTGACGCTTCATTCGCTGTTCAAGATGATGGTGCGGCACGGCGATCCCGCCGAACTTGACGCCTATGCGCGCGAGACAGGCTATGCCGACGGCGCCGCGCTGCAAAATGCGCTGGCCGACGGCGATGATTTTTCGCGGCAGGGCAATCTTTACCGCACGCTGTTCACGCGCGACAAGAAAATCCACCGCGACCGCGTGATGCAGATCCCCGTCCTGCTGCATATGTCCGAAGAAATCGCGCGGGACGCAGGGCACGCAAGCCTTGACACGCTGGCGCAGAGCGTCGGCGACAATAACTGGGCGGCGACAAAACAGCGCCTGCAAAAACCGGATGCCAGCCTTGCCGGTTTCGACAAGGTTCTCGCGCGGATTTTTGCCTGCCGCATCACGGGCTGGGAAGCGCTGTACCAGCATTTCACCGCAACGCCCGATGCCATCGTGATGGACAGCACCATGTTCCGCAGCGCGCCCGAGGACGCCATGCGCAGCCTCTCGCGAAGCCTTGATATCCGTTATGCGGACAGCATGCGGGCATGGCAGGGCGAGGGCAAAGCCTTCACCACCGATTACGACGGGGACGTCCCGTATTATGACCGCGTTGTCAAATCCCAAAGGGTTGACCCTCCGACCGAAAAACCTGTACCGCTCGATGCGTTTCCGCCGCAGTTCCAGCACCATCTGGCGGGCGCGGGCGGATGCTTCGATATTTACCTGCGCATGATGGCCAAAATCGACCCTGCCTTTGCGGCATCCTTTGCGCTGACCGGTGAATTGCAGACGACCGATCCCGTCTTTGCCGCCGCCTGTTCCGCCGTGTTCGGCAAACCCGCGACCCCGCCCGACCCCGCTTTCGCGGATGTGGCGGATATTATCAAACAGCTTTCTTAAGCTCTGCCGCGCCGGCGGATTTTTCCGCCAGCAACACGCGGTCCACCTTGCCGGATGATGTCTTGGGCAGCGTCTCCCACGGCTCGAACGCAAACGGAATCATATAATCCGGCAGTTTCTTCGCCAGGAATTCGCGCAGCTCGCCCTCGTTCGCCGACCGGCCTTTCAGCGCGGCGAAATGGCAATATAAACGGTTGCCGTATTTCGCATCCGGAACGGCGACCACGGCGAATTCGTCCAGCGCGGTAAATTGCGACAGCGCGTTTTCAATTTCGCCGAGTTCGATGCGGAAGCCCTTGACCTTCACCATATGGTCGCGGCGGCCGCGATAATGCAGCACGCCCTGTTCGTCGTAAAAGCCGAAATCGCCCGTGCGCCAGAACAGAGCGGGATACGGATGCACGGGGCTTTGCACAAGGCTGTCGCGCGTTTTGTCATCCATGCCCAGATAACCAAGCGTAACCGTGCCGCCGCGGCACCACAATTCGCCCAGTTCGTTCGGCGCGCAAACACGGCTGCGGTCTTCGCTGACGACCAGAATTTCGGTATCTTCCACCACCGCGCCCAGCGGAATCGGATCATCCGTCTTTGGCGGTTCGGGCACCCAATAATAGGTGATAATGTTCGTTTCGGTCGGGCCGTAGATATTGGCAACGCCAACGCCCGGCAGCGCTTCCATCACTTTTTTCAACTGCGCGGGCGGGAACGGTTCGCCCGCATACATGATCGTGCGCAGTTTGAGGCAGGCATCCGCCAGCCCGCCGCGATTGAGCAGCGCGATAAAGGTGGAAGGCGTGGTGTAAAGCATCGTCACGTTTTCGCGCGCCAGCAGCGCCACATAATCGGCATGTTTGGCATCCGCTTCGCGCTTTTTGTTCCAGTCGAAACAGGCCAGCGTCGCGCCCGCCTGAAAGGTGTTGAAAATATCGAATACCGACAAATCGAACTTGAACGGCGCGCGCGATGCCACCACATCATCTGCGGTCAATTTAAATTCCGCCTGCATCCAGTCGGTAAAGGTGCGCGCGTTGCGATGCGTCAGCATGATGCCCTTGGGCACGCCGGTCGAGCCGGAGCTGTGCAGGATATAGGCCAGATCGTCGCAGACCTGATTGAGCACGGGCGGTTCAACGTCCTTTGCCGCCAGCACATCTTTGAAAAGGATATTCTTGGCCGAAGCCGCCACCGCCACATCGGCGTTCAGCAAAATCACTTTGCCGATATGCGGATGATCGAACAACGCCGCATGTTCGGCATAGAGATTACTGTCGACGCAAACCACGTCCAGCTTCGTATTATCGATGATCTTGGCCAGGCGTTCGGTCGGCGAATATTCATCGAGCGGCACATAGGCGCAGCCGAGTTTCAGCGCGCCAAGCACAGCCGCGATGCTGGCGGCATGTACGGGGGAAATAATGCCGACGAAAGGTTTTTGGCGGATATCGGATTTCAGCGGCGCGATCACAGCCGCGAAACGGTTCGACAGCGCGTTTAATTCAGCATAACTCAGGCGCGAGCCGTCTTCGTTCACGATCGCG
This sequence comes from Alphaproteobacteria bacterium, assembly GCA_020853455.1. Taxonomy (GTDB): domain Bacteria; phylum Pseudomonadota; class Alphaproteobacteria; order Micavibrionales; family UBA2020; genus JAPWJZ01. Next base: position 4,455 of record JADYYV010000271.1, read on the forward strand.
GTTTTTTCCGGCGTTTTCAGGCAGTTTACGGTAAAAACATCGTGCAGCAGGTAGCGCATCATTTCACCTTCAGCGTCAGGATATCGGTCGTGCGGCACTTGACGCGGCTGGCGGTGCTGGCGAATTGCTGCGCCTGTTTTTCCACGCCGTCCAGATAGCCATTCGTCAAAGCGGCGGCAAGGTCGCATTTGAATTCGCGGCCCAGATGTTCGTAATAAATATCCTGCAAACGGCGCGCTTCGAAACTGTCATTGTTCCAGCCCGACACCACCACCACATCGCCGGGGCGGACGAGTTTTTTTTGCAGCTCCAGCGCATCGGGAATATAGGGGAACACGTTGAACAGGAAGAAGAACAGGCGGCGGCCCTGCGGCAGGTCGTCCTGCGTCACATCCTCCAGCTTTTTCGCCACGATGCCGATATCGAAACGGTGGCGCAGTTCGGCGGTTTCCGAAGGCGACAATTCGGTCGCAAGGCTGGGTTCGATGGCGGTGTAGGATTTGCGGAAATCATGCGCGACATCGAGGTAGCGCAAATCGCCCGAGCCGATCGCCACCACATGCTCGATACCCCCATCTTGTTCCGTGATGTCGCCGAGGATGCGGCGGATCACCGCCATTTCTTCGCGGTGATAGGCGTTCGTCATGGCGAGGGACATTTTGGATTGCATCGCGGCGAAGCAATCGTTGCTGATATTCGTCAGGCGGCTATCGGCCTGCGGCTTTTGCAGCGTCTTACTCATTACACACCTGAAAATGGACTCGTTTTTTTAATTTTGAAAACTATATCCGGTTTCAAACATTATTTTCCATAGGAATATTGTCGGAATTCGATAATTAAATTTCATTTATCCGGAATTCCGGAACAGGTGTTTCCAACATGTTCTAAATAAAAACAACAGGCTATTGCTTTTTCCTCGACCAAATGACGTTGCTTTGCCATCATTGGTCTATGAAAGTCCTCGCCGTCGAAAACAATGCCGAATTACTGAAACTGCTCTCCCACCTTCTCGAAAAAGAAGGGTTCGAAGTGCATACCGCAACCGGCGGCGCCGAGGCGCTGCAAAAATTTGACAGCGTGAAGCCGGATATCGCCTGCCTCGATGTGTTGCTGGACGATATGTCGGGCTATGACATCTGCCGCCAGATCCGCAAGGCGGATGCCGATATGCCGGTGCTGCTCATCACCTCGAAATCGCGCGCGGCCGATATCAGCGAAGGCATGGCGGCGGGCGCGACCGAATATATCGTAAAGCCGTTCGACCTGATGGGCATCACCGCGCTGATGCACAAGATCGCGCAAGGATGCCTTGCCCGCCGCAATTCGGCGGCGCTGGCGGAGTATTTCGATTTCGGCGACCTGCGCGTCTATCCCGCACGCCTGCTGGCGCAGCGCGGCGGCAAGGAAATCCTGATCAGCCTGCGCGATGCGGGCCTGCTGAAAATGTTTTCCGCCAACCCCGCCAAAACGCTGGATGCCGGCAGCCTTGCCCCTTATTGCTGGCAGTCGCAGGGCAAGGTGGATGCCAAGGCCGTGGAATGGCAGATCGGGCAGCTGCGCAAGAAGATCGAGCATGACGCGGCCGCCCCCGCCCTGATCCGCAACGACGGCGCGGGTTACGTCTTTGGCTGATGCCGTCACAAAAGAGCAGCTGGTCATGTATGCCCGCAACCACCGCGGGTCGCTGTTCAATAATTTCCTGATGGCGGGCGTGTTCCTTGCCGGAAAATACAAAATGTACGGGTTGCCGCAGGGCGAAAACGCGCTGCTGACGGAAATCGGCATCCTTGTTTTCTGCCTGACGGCGTTCCTGCGCCAGCACAATATCTACCGCGAAATACTGGAAACGAAATTCCGCGACACCGAAATCCGCGGCTACCTGTTTTCGATCTGCTTTACCAAGCTGATGTACCTGGTGCCCTGGCTGCTGCTGCTGTTCTGGCCGCTGCAGGGGGAGTTTTTTTACGACGACCTGCTGGGATACATCTTCGTCATCTGCGTGGTCGCGACCTACGGTTCGTCGAGCGCGCCCGTGCCGTTCCTGCTGTTTTTCGATATCGCGATACCCGCGCTGGTGGCGGCGACGGTCGTGCGCCTGAACTGGAACGTGCAGGACACGCGCTATGCGGGGCCGGCCGTGATTTTTTTCTGCATTTACGTGTTTTCCATCGGCCGCAAGATGCTGGCATCGACGCTGGAGCTGATCGAAAGCAAGAAACAGGCGGGTCTGAACGCGCGCCGCGCGGACGAGGCGAACAAGGCAAAATCCAGCTTCCGTGCCCTGATGTCCCACGAAATCCGCACGCCCATGACCGGCATTTTCGGGATGGTCGACTTCCTGAAGGACACGCCGCTGAACGCCGAGCAGAAGGACTTCGTCGGCACGATCAGCGATTGTTCAAAAACGCTGCTGAACACGCTGAACGACGTGCTGGATTTTTCCAAGGTGGAAAGCGGCAAGCTGGATATCAGCGCGGTCAATTTCGATTTGCACAACATGCTGACCAATTCCGGCCGCGTCATGCGCCAGACGGCGGAGGACAAGGGGCTGAAGCTTAACCTCGCGCTTGCCGACAACGTGCCCAAGCGGATGCGCGGCGACCCGCACCGGCTGCAGCAGGTGATCGTCAACCTGCTGAATAACGCCGTCAAATTCACCGAAAAAGGCGAAGTGACCCTGCGCGCGACCTGCACCGACGGCAAGCAGCCGTCCCTGCGCATGGAGGTTCAGGATACCGGCATCGGCATCAGCAAAGAGAATATGGCGAAGCTGTTCAGCGCGTTTTCGCAGGCCGACAATTCGATTGCAAGGCGCTATGGCGGATCCGGCCTTGGCCTGTCGAGCGCGAAAAAACTGGTCGAGCTGATGGGCGGCAAGATCGGCGCCAATAGCGAGGAAGGCAAGGGCAGCACGTTTTTCGTCGAGCTTCCCTATGTCGCCCCCGTGGCGGGCGAGGCGGATGCCGATGCCGAGCATACCGGCCCCGATTCACCGCCGCAAAATATTCTGGTCGTGGAGGACAACGCCGTCAGCCAGCGCATCGTCGTGAAAATGCTGGCGCAAAAGGGCCATACCGTCACCGCCGTCAGCAACGGCGACGACGCGATCAGGGCCGTGCAGGAAAACGACTTCAATATGGTGTTTATGGACGTCAACATGCCGGGCCGCAACGGGCTGGATACTACGCGCGCGATCCGCGAGCTGGGCGGCAGGCACCTGACGCTGCCCGTCATCGGGCTTACCGCCAATATCATGGAAGATTTCGTGCGCAAATGTTACGACGCGGGCATGATCGCCCATGTGCCCAAGCCGTTTTCGCCGAAAAGCCTGTACGACGCGGTCGCGCTTGTCGCCGGCACGGGCAAGGGCGACACGGCGCGCGCGCCGAATGACCGGAAAAAATCCATGCGCGAGACGCTGACGATACTGCGCGACGGCATGGGGCTCGATTACATGCGCGGCATGGTCGCATCGAACCTGAAGGAGGCGGAGCGGCTGATGGATGTCGTCGATGCCGAAATGCAAAAAGGCAAACTGGACAAGATGTCGGACGCCGCGCATGACCTGAAAAGCATCACCGGGCTGATCGGCATGTATGACACCAGCGCGCTTGCCGCCGAAATAGAAGCCGACGGGCTGAAATCGGAATCAAAACGCCTCGACGGCCTGCTGGAACATCTGGACGACGCGCTTTCCCGTGAAATGCGCGAGGCGGAGCGCATCGCGAAGACGATGCCCGAGAAATAGGCCGCAAAGCGGCACCCGCCGGCCTGCACAAGCGCCGGGAGCGTGGTTCCAAAGGCGACTCGGGTTTTAAAAGGCCGCCTGACCGGCCTTTTTTCACACCCGCCCTTTCCTGAAAAAAAGTAAAACATGCGGTTTTTACGGCATTTTGGCCGTATTGACTTATACTCCCTAAGCGTATAACTTATGCTCTATAAGAGAATA
>JADYYV010000272.1 GCA_020853455.1 Alphaproteobacteria bacterium
ATGCAGGTCAGCGACCTTGGCGATCTGGAAGTCCTTTTCGAATCATGGGCTCCCAGCCGAAAGCTCATCTTTTGCCTTGAGCGGGGCGAGGCGCCGCCCATGGCTGTTGCGCTGGCCAAACTGCCCCCCGATACCCCGCTGGCTATATTAATAGGGCCGGAAGGCGGGTTTACAGAAGCGGAGATCGCGTTTGTCGCCCGCCAGCCCTTTGCGCTGCCCGTCAGCCTTGGCACGCGTATATTAAAGGCGGAGACCGCCGCCGTGGCCGCCCTGGCCATCGCCCAGTCGCGGGGCAAATAAGCTGGTATTATTGTAATAATATTACCCAAATCGTTTAAATATTGACATAAGCACCTCTTTCCGTATAGATTGGGGCATCTGTCATTTGTTTCCGGATTCAACGACACGGTCAACCGTGCGAGGAGGGAGTGACAGGAAGCATCAAAATGAAATTTAATGCGCAACAGAGTGTGTGAATTATGTCCAGTGCCAGCAAAGTCGATCAGAAACCGATCGAAAGCAAACGCGAACTTATCGAATGGTTCGAGGGCGGCAATACGCCCAATGAAAAACGCCTGATCGGCGTCGAACACGAAAAAGCGCCTTTCTACCTCGCCGACAACAAACCCGTGCCCTTCGTGGGCGAAAACGGCCGTGCCGGCATTTCCGATTTTATCGCCAAAATGGTGAGCGACCGCGGCTGGAACCCTGCCGCGCCCGAAAACGGCATCGTGCTGTCGGTCGAAAAAGACAACAGCAACTGGACGTTTGAACCCGCAGGCCAGATGGAACTGGGCGGCGCCCCCTTGCGCAACGTCCACCAGAACGCCGCCGAAACCGACGCATCGATCAAGGAAGCGGTCGAAGTTACCTCGCAGCTGGGCTATGGCATGCTGGCGATGGGTTTCCACCCGACGCATTTGTCCAAAGACCTGCCGCTGATGCCCAAATCGCGCTACAAGGCGCTGTTCGACTGGTTCGCGGAGAAAAAATTCCCGACCGCCGCCGATGTGGCATCGTCCACCTCGACCGTGCAGGTCAACCTCGGCTATCAATCCGAAGCCGACATGGTGAAGATGCTGCGCGTATCTTTGTCGCTGCAGCCGATCGCGGTGTCGATGTTCGCAACCTCGCCGTTTGAAGAAGGCGAATTGTCGGGCTATCAATCCACCCGCAGCCATAAACTGTACAAGAGCATGGGCGGCCGCTACGGCTTCATGCTGCCGATCGCGTTTGACGACGGCTTCGGTTTTGAAATGTTCACCGACTACGCGCTGAACACCATGCCGATGCTGGGTGTCTATAAAGGCACGACGTTCCTCGATGCCAAGGGCGCGATGTTCCAGGATTTCATGGATGGCAATCTGGGCATCCTGCCCGGCCAGCAGGCGAATATCGGCGACTGGCAGAACCACCTGAACACCATCTGGCCGGAAGTGCGCCTGCGCCGCTTCCTCGAAATGCGCGGCACCGATGTGGGCCCGCAGGAAATGATCAAGGCGCTGCCCGCATTCTGGGTCGGCCTGCTGTACGATAAACAGTCGCTGGATGCAGCGTACGAAATGGTCAAGGACTGGGACGATCAGGACCGCGATTACCTGCGCGTCATGACGCCCGAAACCGGCCTGCAGACGAAATTCATGAACACCACCGTGCAGGAAATCGCCAAGAACGCGCTCGCCCTGTCCGAAGCCGGCCTGAAACGCCGCGCCGTGCTGAACGCGCAGGGACAGGACGAAAGCATGTATCTGGAGCCCCTGAAGGAAATCGTGGAAAGCGGCCGCAACTGGGCGATCCGCCTCGAGGAAAAATTCAAGGGCGAATGGAACGGCGACATCAACCGCGCCTTCGCGGAAATGAACTACGCCAACAACCCGTCCGTGCTGAAGGCCAATAACGGCCTGTCGGTCGCGGCGAACGCCAACACCATCGCCGTCGCACCCAAAAAACTGGTGCTGCCCGGCGACAAGGATTTCAAGATGCCCAAGCAGTAAGGGCGGATTGAGCTAAAACAAAAACCCCGCTGGAAACAGCGGGGTTTTTCTTTTTCCCCTCTCCCCTTGGGAGAGGGCGGACAATGCGCGTGATTGTCGCCACCTGTTCTTGCCTGTTCTTCCGTGCCCTCTCCCCAACCCTCTCCCAGAGGGAGAGGGGGCTGCTCCGCACATGATTTTTGCCTGCAAGTCATCCAGCGCCGCCGTAATCCCCTCTCCCGCGCTTGCGGGAGAGGGTCAGGGTGAGGGTGCGTGTCAGGGCAAGCGGATAACAGCCATCGCCCCAGACACCCCCTCAACCCCCGCCTTCTCCCGCCAGCGCGGGAGAAGGGGCTAGACCGCATGCAACGATGCCAGTCATTACACGCCGCCGTCATCCCATCTCCCGCAATCGCGGGAGATGGGATTTTCGCTCAACAAAAAGCCCCGCAAGAAACCTGCGGGGCTTTTTGTCGGAGTACTGCGCGGCTGATTACGGCCTGAATGCCGCCGGTTTTTTGCCGAGGTTGAGGGTGGTCGATCCCGCTTCCGGCGCGCCGACGATTTTGCCGATCATCTTTTTGACTTCGTCGTTGTCGAGGAAGCTGTCACGCGCGGTCTGCAGCGCGGTCGAGACGTTCAGGGTGTTGGTCTTGTCGTTCAGGATGCTTTCGACCACGCCCTGCGCATGGCCCTTCACCAGGTCACGCAATTCCTTGCGCTGCTCGTGGGTCATTTTGCCCATATGCTCGTGATCCATGCCAGCCTGTTTATTGCGCCACACATACATCTGAGCAATCTTGACATGTTCCTCATGAGACTTGCCGTTATGCTTGAGGCGGCAGACGGCGGCGCCTTCGTCGAACGACGCGGCGGCGCGGAAGGCTTCGTCCTTGGCAAATTCGTCGCCCATCGCGGCGGCGACGGCGTTAACCGCAACTTTCTGCGCGCTGCTTTCGGCAATCGCGCCCATGCCGGTCGGGGTCGAAGACGCCGCGATCGCCATCGCGCCCGCGCCCGCAACAGGCGCGCCCACATCGAGCGCGTTTGCCGACGGCTTGATATCGTCGGAGGCGGGGGTTGCGGCGTTGTTGATCAGCTTGCCGGCCAGCGACACGCGTTCGCCCAGTTCCGATCCTTCGCTGAACAGGTTGTCCATGGTCTGGGCGATTTCCGCCTTCACCTGTTCGGTCATTTGCAGGACGCTTGCGCCGTCTTTTTCAAGACCCGCCATAAGCGGAATAACGCTGACGCCGTCCGCCAGCGTGATAACGCCCTTGGCCATGTCGAAGAAGTCGCCGGACGCGGATTTGTAATTGCCGTTCGCGTATTCGTAACCGTATTGGTCGTAGGTACCGCCGAACGCGTCGCGGTAATTGCCGTTGGCCATGATATAGCCGCCGAACAGGTCCGCTTCCTGCACGCCCTGGCGCGTCTTGCCGTCGTCGGGGCGCGACAGGTTGCGCATATACGCGTCGTAGGTCATGCCGCCGAAGAACGCCGCGCCGACTTTTTTCGACGGGTCTTCCTGCGCTTGTTCGAATTGCGATGCCGCCACCTGTTTCGCGTGGGTTTTTTCTTCCTCCGCGCGGCGGGTGCGGATCATCAGGATCGCTTCGGCGTCGCTCATGCGGTCGTTGCCGCGGAAGCGGGAGCGCACGAATTCGACTTCGCCGGACAGGATGGCGGAGAACAGGTCGGAGTCAACCGAGCCAAGGTCCAGCGGCTTGTCGGCCGAGATATAGATGCCTTTTGCGGCGGGTGCCTGCGTTTCCGTTTTCTCGGTCATATTCTGCCCCTTATCACCGTCTTTTTCGTCCAGAAGTGTCCCCATAACCCGACTTTCTGAAAATTTCTGTCTGACATAATACTATCATGCTTGCCATATTCTTGGGAAGAACGGCCTATTTTTCTGTTTAATATCAATAGTTTATAAAATTAATATTTTAAGGAAAGACGTTAGGGTAATTAAAATAGTTAACGCGCAAAAAACCCGCAAGATGCGGGCGTTTTTGAGGTGCATATGCGCCAATCAAAGGGATTGGCGCGATTCTTTTTCGGGCTAAAAGTTAACGGCGGGCGGGGGGTGAATGGGACTGGAAATCGGGGCGGTCATCAGCCGAATTTGGGCGGTTTCGGCTTGGCCTGCGGGGCGGGGGCGATCAGGCCCAGTTTCACGGCAATCTCGCGCTTGGCGGCTGCGTATTCGGTTTTCAGGCGCGCGGCCAGCTCCGCCACGCTCGGGATGTCATTTATATGGCTGACCGTCTGCCCCGCCGCCCAGACATGCTTCCATGCCTTGTATTTTTCACCCGGCGGCGGCACGATGCGCGGGGCGGCGGTGCCTTCCTTGCGGATTTTTTCGGCATCGAAGCCTTCTTTCTCGATGCTGCCCTTCATGAAATTGGCGGGCTGCGCGGTGAAGGCGGAGGTATATATAATGTCGCTCGCGGTTGAATCGACGATCATCTGCTTATAGGCGGGGTCGGCGCGGGATTCCCGGGTCGCCAGAAACCGCGTGCCCATGATCGCGAAATCCGCGCCGATGCTTTCGGCCGCCGCAATATCGCGGCCCGTGGAAAGCCCGCCGGCAAGCGCAATCGGCCCGTCGAAAATGCGGCGCAATTCATTGACGAACACGAAGGGGTTCATGGTGCTGCCCTGACCGCCGCCGCCCGCCGTGATGGCGATAAGGCCGTCAGCGCCCGCGTCGATGGCGCGCTTTGCCTCGGCAAGGTTCGCCACATCGTGCAGCACGATGCCGCCATAGGCGTGGATTTTCTCGATCTGTTCGCGGCTGGCCTCGGCGGAAGCCATCACGATCGGCACGCGGTGTTTTA
>JADYYV010000273.1 GCA_020853455.1 Alphaproteobacteria bacterium
GCATTGAAACGAAAAACGGAGAAAAGCGCGACGTCACTTTGCAGCGCGACAAAATCAAGGATGACAACGCCCGCCCCGCCCGCGTGCGCATCGATTACAAATGGCCGTATCCCTATGAAGACTTCATCCTGTTCGGCCCCGGCATCCGCAAGGCCGACCTGGTCGAGCAGGAGCCCGGCAAATGGCGGAACACCGAAACCGGCGACACGCTTGAAATAAGCCCCTGTTTTAACTTCGTGTTCTCCGAATAACCCGCCTATCCCATTGAAATCACTTGTCAAGACAATTTTGTATCGTTTTTGTTCTATTTTGTTCTTGTGCCATGAGAACGAAATAGGTACAGTGGATTTATAGATCGAACCGGGGTAAGGCCGAGTTTGAGATTGAACAACGATCCAAAAAGAGGATAAATCACATGGCATCCGCATCCGTCACACCGCTCCGTACTGAAGGGAAGAACGATATGAACGCAGCTGAAAAGCAAAAGGCGCTCGACGCCGCATTGGGCCAGATCGAACGCGCGTTCGGCAAGGGCTCGATCATGAAACTGGGCGGCGACACGCATCAGGAAGTGGAAGTCGTTTCCACCGGCTCGCTCGGCCTCGACCTCGCGCTCGGCATCGGCGGCCTGCCCCGCGGCCGCATCATCGAAATTTACGGGCCTGAAAGCTCGGGCAAAACCACCCTCGCCCTGCAGGTTATCGCGGAAGCGCAAAAGGCCGGCGGCCAGTGCGCGATCATCGACGCGGAACACGCGCTCGACCCCTCTTACGCAAAAAAACTCGGCTGCGACATCGAAAGCCTGCTGGTCGCCCAGCCCGATTGCGGCGAACAGGCGCTGGAGATCGTCGATACTCTCGTCCGCTCCGGCTCGCTCGACGTGCTTGTCGTTGACTCGGTCGCGGCGCTCGTGCCCCGCGCCGAACTGGAAGGCGAAATGGGCGACAGCCATATGGGCCTGCAGGCCCGCCTGATGAGCCAGGCGCTGCGGAAACTCACCGGCACCATCTCGCGCTCGCGCACCATCGTCATCTTCATCAACCAGATCCGCATGAAGATCGGCGTGATGTTCGGATCGCCCGAAACCACCACGGGCGGCAACGCGCTGAAATTCTACGCCTCCATCCGCCTTGATATCCGCCGCATCGGCTCGCTGAAGGACAAGGAAACCGTGGTCGGCAACCAGACCAAGGTGAAGGTTGTGAAGAACAAGCTGGCGCCCCCGTTCCGCGTCATCGAATTCGACATCATGTACGGCGAAGGCATTTCCAAAATGGGCGAGATCATCGACCTTGGCGTGAATGCCGGCGTGGTCGAAAAATCGGGCGCCTGGTTCTCCTTCGACGGCGAGCGCATCGGACAGGGCCGCGAAAACACCCGCAAATTCCTGAAGGATAACCCCAAGGTTGCCGAGGCCATCGAGAAAAAACTGCGCGACAACGCCAATGCCGTCGCCAACACGATGCTGCAGGGATCCGAAGATTCGACCAATGACGACGGCGACGACGAGCCTGCGCCGTCGGCAAAAGGCAAAAAGGAGAAGGCGTCCGACTGACCCCGATAACCCCCGCTAACACACAACAGACGTAGCCATTGCTTTCTTCTTACCCCGAACGGCCCGCTTTCTTCCCGAAGCGGGCCGTTTACTTTTTCGCTTGAGGCTTTACACTTTCACGCACAAGGGAGCAATCACACATGGCCAAAAACTACATCTGCATCTGGTCGAACAACAAAGCGGCGGAGATGGCGAAGTTTTATAAATCCGTCTTTCCCGGCACGAAAATCGGGCTGAAATCCTATTGGGGCAAGAACCCGATGGGCGTGAAGGAAGGCGCCGATCTGACCATCGACATCACCATCCGCGGGCAGAAAATCATGCTGCTGGACGGCTATCACCAGATGGAATTCACCGACGCGATTTCCATGGCCGTGCCCTGCAAGACGCAGCGCGAGATCGACACCTATTGGAAAAAACTATCCTCCGGCGGCGGGCAGCCGGTGCAATGCGGCTGGGTGATCGACAAATACGGCATCCGCTGGCAGGTTTTTCCCGACCAGATCATGAAATGGCAGGCGAGCCCGAACAAGAAAAAGCGCCAGGCCATGAACGAGGCGATGTGGCAGATGGTCAAGCTGGATGCGAAAAAACTGAAAGCGGCGTTCGACGGAGCTTAAGCCGCAGGGCGTGGCCGGTCAGCCCGGCACATCGCTGCTGTTGCAGAGCCGGTTCAGCACGTCCGTCATCACGCCGCGCGCGTATTTGCCCGCGAATTCCGGCCCTTCGTAATCGAACAGCCCCGCATAAAGCATTTTGCGCGGGCCGCGCTCCAGCCAGCCGATATACCAGCCGCGCTGTTTTTTGGCGGCGCGGTCGGCGAAGCCCGTGCCCGTTTTGCCGAACAACCGCCCGCCGCCGATTTCACCCGCGAACAGCAGCGGCGCGGTTTTGCCCAGCGCGAATTCCGATACCGGCAGTTTGCCCGCCAGCATCCGGCGCAGAAAGCCGATCTGTTCGCGCGGCGAAATCTGCAGGCTCGATGACAGCCAGCTGTTGGTGAGGCCGTTGTTTTTTCCCGCATCGCCGGAAATATCGCCGTTGCCGTAGTCAAACGCCGCGACATATCTGGCGAATTTTTCTTGCCCCAGTTTTTCGGCCAGCACCTGCGAATACCAGATCGCGGATTCCTTCAGCCATCCGGCGGGATCGAAACTTTTGCGCCACGCATCGACCATCACGGGCGCGCGCGCATCGTATTCCGGCTTGTAATGCCAGAGCGGCCCCTGCCCGTCATGCAGGATGCCGGCATCGAAGCCCATCAGCGCGAGCGGGATTTTAAACGTCGAACACGGCGCGAACCGCGCATCGACATCGCCCTCGAGGTCGATGATGTCGTTGGTGTCGAAATCGGTGACGAGGTAGGGCATGCTTGATCCGGCCAAATTGTCATGCCAGCGAAGGCTGGCATCTCTCAGGTCGAAGACCTGCTTTTATAAATGCGCGTGACCGCGCGAGATCCCGGCTTTCGCCGGGATGACAAGGCAGTTAACCGTTCTTGTCGCTCATCACGCGGGATTTTTCGCGCTGCCAGTCGCGTTCTTTTTCGGTCTGGCGTTTGTCGTGCTGTTTTTTGCCGGTGGCGACGCCGAGTTCGACCTTCGCAATACCACGATCGTTGAAATAGACCGACAAGGGTATCAGCGTCGTGCCCTTGCGCTGCACCGCGCCGATCAGCTTGTTCATCTGGTTTTTATGCAGCAGCAGTTTGCGCGGGCGGCGGACTTCGTGCTGCCATTTCGCGTTCGATTTCGTGTATTCGGGGATATGGGCGTTGACGAGAAAAATCTCAGAGCCCTCGACCGAGGCATAGCTCTCGTTGATGCTCGCCTGTCCGGTGCGGAGCGATTTGACTTCGGTGCCGGTCAGCATGATGCCGGCCTCCATCGTGTCTTCGATAAAATAGGTGAACCGCGCCTTGCGGTTCTGGGCGACGGTCTTGTTATTCGGGTCTTTTTTGCCCTGGCTTTTGTTCTTTCCCGTCATAATGGCGCATCAGCGCTTCCCCGCCTTTTTCAGCGTTTTTTTGCCGAGCTTGAAAATGCCGGCGAATTCCATCGCCTCGTCCAGCTTCGCGCGCGTGGGCGCGGTGACGGGAACGAGCGGCAGGCGGGTTTCCTCGCCGCATTTGCCAAGGCGCGAGAGGCAGTATTTCGCAGGTGACGGGTTCGTTTCGGCGAACAGGTATTTGTGCAGCGGCAGCAGCGCATCGCGCGCCTTTTCAAAACCTTTCCAGTTTTTCTGCTGCCAGCTGATGTGCAGGTCGGCGCAGATGCGGGGCGCCACGTTGGCGGTGACGGAAATACAGCCATGACCGCCCTGCGCCAGATATGCGGCGACGGTTGCGTCTTCGCCCGACAGTTGCACGAAATCCTCGCCCAGCGCGACGCGCAAAGCCAGCGGGCGGCTGAGATCGACCGAGGCGTCCTTGATGCCGGCGACGCGCTTCAGGCCGGCGCAGCGGATGACGGTATCGACCGAGATTTCGACGCCCGTGCGGCCCGGCACGTTATACAGAATGATGGGCAGGCCCTGTGCGTCGTTGATAGCCTTGTAATGCTGGTACAGCCCCTCTTGCGTAGGCTTGTTATAATACGGCGTTACGACTAGAATGCCATCAGCACCGCTTTTGTCAGCGAAGCGCGCCAGATCAACCGCTTTTTCGGTCGAGTTGGAGCCTGTACCCGCGATGACCGGCACACGCCCGTCCGCGGCCTCGATGCAGGCTTTGATAAGGGATTTGTGTTCGCTTTCCGACAGGGTCGGCGTTTCACCCGTTGTCCCGCAAGGAACAAGCCCATGAGTCCCGCTGGCGATATGCCACTCGACAAGCTTCTGGAACGCGTCGACATCCACCTTGCCCTTGCGGAAGGGGGTGACGAGTGCGACGTAGGATCCTTTAAAGCGTGCCATGTGAAATCTCCGGTTGCGCCCGCAATGTCGGGCATACGGGGCAAGAATATGTCATTTATGGGCAAAATGGCAAGCGTTTTGGGCATCGCGGTATTGGCCGGAATGATCGGTTTTGCCGGCGTTTCCGATGCCGCAACCGCCCAGAATCAAAAGAAAACCGCGACAAAAACAACGACATCCAAGCCGGCCGGCAAGGCCGCGCCCAAAAAGCCCGCCAGAAAGCAGGCGGCGAAGAAACCCGCGCCGAAAGCGCCCGTCGCCTCCAGCATGGATGCCGACTGGCCGAAAACCTTTGCGCTCATCAAGAACCATGCCGACCCGATCGGGGCGAAGCTGATCACCTGGATTTACGTGACCGAAACGAATTTGCCGGTGGCGCCCCACCAGCTGATGGAATTCGTGCGCAACAATCCCGACTGGCCGAAGCTGCATATCTTCCGCCGCAAGATCGAGGAAAACCTCGCCCGCGCCGGCAATTATGCCGAAACCGTCGCATGGTTCCAACAGAACCCGCCCACCACCTATGACGGCGAAAAAGGGTATATCGACGCGCTGATCCGCACGGGGAAAACGAACAACGCGCGCGCGGCGCTGGCGAAATTCTGGAAGCAGGCGGATCTCAACAAAAACCAGACGGCGGCGCTGGCGGGCGCGTATAAAAGCGGCTTTGCGCCCCATGCCCATGCGGAGCGGCTCGACCACCTGATCTGGGAGGGGCGGTATTCGGAGGCGGAATACATGCTGGCCTTCGTCGCGCCGCACCAGCGCGCGGCGGCGCAGGCCAGAATTGCTTTGGGGCGCATGGCGAAGAATGCGGATGTTCTGGTGGCGACCATTCCCGCGGCGTACCAGAACGGCGAAGGCGTGTTGTTCGAACGGCTGCGCTGGCGCCGCCGCAAGAACATGGATGCGGGCGCGATGGAAATCGTGGCGCAGATGCCCGCCAAAACCGCGCGCCCCGATATGTGGTGGGGCGAGCTTGGCATTCTTGCCCGCCGCCGCATCGAAGCGGGCGATTACGCGGGCGCCTATAAAATCGCCGCCAAAAACCAGCTGACCGAAGGCATCGAATACGCGACCGCCGAATGGCTGATGGGCTGGCTGCAGCTGAATTACCTGAAAGACCCGGTCAAGGCCTATTACCATTTCGACACGATGTACAAAAAAGTGTCGACCGCGATCAGCCATTCGCGCGGCGCATACTGGGCGGCGCGCGCGGCCGAAAAGGCGTTTCCCGGCCAGCCGACGTCGATGGAATGGGAAAAGATCGCGGCGAAATTTCCGTCGACCTTTTACGGGCAGCTGAGCTACGAGAAATTATACGGCCGCCCGACGCCCGCGACGTTCAGGGAAGCGGCGATCCCCGCCGAGGTCGAACAGGCTTTCCAGCGCAGCGAACTGGCGCGCGCGGTGCGGGTGCTGAACGGCCTTGGCCTGAAAAACATCCTCGACCCCTTCCTCGCCCGCATGATCGCGGATGCTAAAACGCGCGACGAATACAGCATGGTCGCAAAACTGGCGCGGGAGACGGAGCGGTATTACTACGCCGTGCAGGCCAACAAGGACTGCCAGCAGCAGCTGGGGCAGTTCCTGTTTTTCGAGGGCTACCCCACCCTGCCGCCGCTTCCGCTGTCGCGGCCTGAAAAATAGCTGGTCCATGCCATAATCCACCGCGAAAGCATGTTCAACCC
>JADYYV010000274.1 GCA_020853455.1 Alphaproteobacteria bacterium
AATCCGGCGCCACCACCGGCGAGGACGCGATCGAGGCGATGCTGTACCCGGCCATGCAGCTGAAGGCAAAGGGCGGCATGTTCCACTACCCGCTCATTTCTGAAATCAGCAATATCCTCGTCAACTTCCTTGAAACTGTGACGGATACGAACAAGGACGTCATGGATATCGTGGTCGCCCATAAAATGTCGATCAACGCGGTCATCGCGAGCCAGATCAAAGGGGACGGCGGCAAGGTCGGGCGTGAATTGCGCGTCGCCTTGCTGGACGCCTGCGCGCGGTATTACAAGAGCCGCAAGCCCCAGTAAGCATCCCTGCCTGAATTTTTAGCGTGAAAGATTTGAAATAACCGCTGCGCGATCGCTCAGGGCGTCTTCCATCTGGTCGGTGGAACCTTCATGCGCGATGATCGCGACCTTGCCCTGCTGGGCGACGAACAGCAGCGCGGCGGCGGCGTCGTTTTCGCCGTCGATGCAGGCAAATTCACCCTCCACCGTTTCAGCGCCGCGCACGTTTTTCACAGGTTCGCTTTCGTTGTGGGCGAAGTCGCCTTTGCAGCGCGCCTTGGCCTGTTCAACATAAGCACTGACGGCATCCTGCAGCGTGCCGCCGGCGGGAATTGCGCGCTGTTCGGCGGCACCGAACAAATCCTTGGCTGTCCACGAATACGTATTGCCGCGCTTGGTCGCGGGCAGCTGCGAACGGGTGATGATGTCGGACAGGAAAGTATCGGGCGCGGCAACGATCTTGGCTGCGACGGGGGCCGCGTCCGTCCCGGCCTTTGCTTCGTCGGGAAATGTCACATGCACGGCCGCGCGCGCCGCCGCCATCCCCTGCTCCGCCGCGAGGCGTTGCAGGCGCTCGCGTGCCGCCTGCAGGTCGATATCGGCCTGCACGACCTGTTCGGCGTTCTGGTGGTTTTCCGCCAGCAGTTTGCGGTTTTCCAGGCGCAGGCGTTCGATTTCATCCTTCAGCGTGGTTTCGGCCGCCTCGACCCCGATATTCTTGCCGGGCATCGCATCGGGCGGGATCACGGGCTCGCCGGAATCAAGCGGGGTTTTCACGGCGATCGTCACGGGCTTGAATTCGCGGCCGACCGAAATGTCGCTTGCGCATTTCGTCAGCGCGTTCAGGGCGTCCTGCGTCCCGCTCAGGGAAAACGACAGCTTCTGGCTTGCGAAAGAAACGCCGAGCGAGCTTTTTTTCTGCAGCCCCGAATAAAATTCGCGGTCAAGCCCCATCTGGATCAGCATCACCTGCGGCGTGCCGGCCAGCGCGATCATCTTGCGCTTCACATTGTCCGCGCTCAGATCGACCGTGTATTGACCGCCTGACTGCAGCAGCTTTTGCGGGAAAGAAATCGCGAGTGAATTGGCCCCTTCCGCATCGCGCGCGACGACCAGCATATGGCCGCCCTCGAACACGTTTTTCATGGAGCAGAATTTAAGACCGTTGGCGGAGGCGACATTGATCGGCCCCACTTCCCAGTCCTGTTTCGGCAATGAATCCGCCGCGGCGGAAAGCGCCGCGACAAGCCCGCACACGATGGCGACGAAACCGAAGCCTGCTGTTTTGCGGGTCAGCCGCATCTTACTCGATCACCAGCGTTTCAAAATCGCCCTGCCCTGCATTTGCGGGCTGGCTGCGGCCGTATTGCGCGCCGAAAGAAGCGGCTGGCTGATAGGACGGCTGGTAAGCGGGCTGGTAGCCGGCCGACGCTTCATCGCGGATGTTGAAACGGTACTGGCGTTCAGCCGCCGGTGCCACCATCGCATCTGCCTTGCGGATTGCGGCGCGGGGTGACAGAGCAGGTGCGGCAGCAGATCCGCCGCCGATCACGGAGGCCACGTTGTCTGCAAGGCCTTTGACCTGCGCGCCGTCGTCGGGATAGCCGGAATGCAGCACGGCGTTAAAGCTGCCCGCATCCTGCCAGAAGACCATCGCGGTGGTGTAGGTGTTGCCGGGAACCGGGCAGGAAATATCGGCGCGGGCGAAGCTGCCCGAAGCGGATTTCTGCACAGGCCCCATGCTGACGGACAGCTGGCTGCAATCGCCGCGATAACGCTCAATATAACCTTGTGCGTTTTCGCCGAAGCTGCGGCCTTGCGCTGCGGTGTGTTCGTACATGCCGCTCAGGCCGCTGGTCGTCCACTGGCGCGTGTTGCCTTCGCTGCCGGTGAATTGCGCATCATTGATGCCTGCATCCGACAAGATGGATTCAACGGACGACAGCGACGATGTGCGTGCGCGTACCGGCGCGACGCGACCATTAACCGGCGCGACGCGCGCGGACGTGTCGTTCAGCGGGATCGCCGTGACGGGTGCCGGGAATTCAGAGCTATCGTCCTGAACGGCTGGCTGCATGACCGGCGCGCTGCGCAGCGTCGGCATAGACGGCGTGCCTGCCGCCGTTTCGATTTGCGACAGGTCTGACGGCGCGGTTTTCACGGTCGTCATGACCAGCTTGCGCGTGACAGGCTTCGGCGCCGCGAAAACGGGCGATGCGTCAGACGAAGCACGCGCAGACGGTTTCGCGCCGTTCGGGCGGTGATGCGACATGATGCGGTCGAGGAACGCCGCAGCGCGGTTTTCGTCGAAGGCAGGGTCTTTCTGCATAGCGGGCACGGCAACCGGCGCAGCCACAGCCGTTTTTGCGATAACCGGCGTTGCGACGACTGCTTCAGCCGGCACAGACGCGATACGCTTCAGTTTAATGACAGGCTCGGAAGCGGTACGCGCCGCAGCCGGGATTTTGCCATCGAAGAAGCTGCGCGAGATTGTGGGCGCGGACAGATCGCCGGCACCGGTCTCACCGCCGGCAGCAGGCTCGATTGCCGCCATTTTGCGGTAGGCCGCTTCGTTCGCACGGGCGGTTTCCTCGTCGCGGGCAGGCTTGTTGCGGGCGACGATATCGTTGGTCACGTCGCGTGCGTCAAAGTTGCGCGGTTTGGCGGGCTTGCGCGACGGGATCGGCGCAGAGACCGTTTCTTCGGAAATGACCGGCGCTGCGAATTCGTCATTCGCGACAAGGGCGACAGGTGCCGCAACCTTTTCAGCAGCAGAAATACCGGCCGGCGTTTGCGCGGTGCGTTTGGCCGCCTGCAGTTCTTGTTCCGCCATCGCGAGTTTTTCGCGGGTCGCGGCAATTTCGGCAGCAGCTTTGTCAGCCGCCAGCTTTTCCGACGGCGCGACAACGGGTGCAAGACGCGCCTGCTGCGCGTTCTGCGCCAGCTTGCCGACAAGCGCGAGATTGTCGGATTTCAGTTTTTCGATTTCAGCTTCTGCGGAAGCCAGCTTGACGTTGTTATCGGCCAGCGCCTGTTTCGCGGCGACGGTGTTCTTGCCTTCGCCCTGCGCGTTGAACAACTTGCCTTCCAGCTCCGCCGTGTTGGATTTCAGGCGGGCAATTTCCGCCTCGGCGGCCGCCAGCTTGCGGGCCTGCTCTTTCGTCGAAGCCTCCTCCGCCGCAGCCGCGACAGTCGTTTGCTTGGCGGCGGAATTTTTAAGCTCGCTCACCTGTTCGCGCGTGGTGTCAAGCTGGCTTTCGAGCGAGGAGATGCGCGTATGCGCGTCTTTCAGCTCGGTTTCGGCCTTGTTGACTTCCGCTTCGGCGGCAGCCAGCGCATCGGCATGTTTTTTCGCGGCGAGATCTGCGGCCGGCTTGTCGTCATCATTCACGACGATCAGGCTCTTGCGCAGGCCCTGCATTTCGCGGCGGACGGTCGCGACGTCTTCCTGCGCCTTGTTCGCGCGGGAGGTTGCGGCGGAACGCTCGGATTCCAGAACCGCCAGTTTCGATTCCAGCTGCGCGACATAGGTGTCGCGGCTGGCCAGTTCGTCGGACAACTGCTTTTGCTTCTGCGCGAGCGTGCTGTCGGCGCTGTTGGACGCCTGCTTGCTGCGCTCCAGCAGCTTGATGTAGGTCGCTTTCAGTTCTTCGAACTGCAGCTCCTGCCCTGCCATCTGCTTGCGCAGGTCGGCGGTTTCCTTGTCATGCGCTTCTTTTTCAGCGGCAAGCGACGCCTTGACGGCGGCCAGCTGTTTGCTGTCGCTGCCGGTGGCCGCTTCCATCTGTTTTGCGCGGGCGGCAACGTCTGCGCCCTGTTTTTCGGCGGTCGCAAGGCGCGCTTCCAGCGCCTTCTTGTCGGTCTGCGTGCGGTCCAGTTCTTCCTGGACGGCGGCAAGGCTGCGGCCTTCTTTCTCGGCGGTTGCGAGGCGCTGCTGCAGCGCCTGTTTTTCCTGTTCGGACTTCAGGACCTGCGCCTGCAGTGCGGTCAGTTTTTGTTTTTCGCCGCTGCCGGATTTCTGCGCGGCGGTGTTTTGTTCCAGCGCAAGTTCAAGCTGGCCCTGCAACGCGGTTGCGCGCGCGGTCGATGCCTGCGCGGTCGCCCGCGCTTCAACCGCGGATTTCTGCGCGGTTGCGAGGCTTGCCTTCAGCGCGTCGCGTTCAGCCGCAATTGCCGACAGTTTCGCATCGTATTCGGACTGCGTCGCCGACAGTTTGCGGGTCAGGGCGTTCGTCTGTTCCACGCGTTCGGCGCTGATGCGGGCGAGTTCGGCCTGTTTCGCGACGAGGCTTGCCTTCAGCGCCTTGTTCTCGGGCGCGGCGGTTTTCGACGCTTCGATCTTCACGGCTTCCTGCTTCACGGCGGCCGCTTTTTCGTCCAGCTTTTCCTTGCCGCGGCTGAATTCATCCACCTGTTTGGCGGCGGCGGCGGTTTTTTCGGCCTCGACAGCTTCAACCTTCGCGGCGGTTTCGGCATCGTTCCACAGGATCTGCTGCGCGGGTGCGGCGGCCACTTCGGGCTGCGCTTGCGTCTGCTGCGCGTCCCAGAGTTTCGCGGTGGCGCCGGTTGCGGCGGCTACGGGCGCGGAACCGCTCGATTTGGTGGACGCGATCAGCTTGCGCTCGACCTGCTGTTTTTCCTCGGCGATTTCGGCCGATTTTTGTTTTTGCGCGCCGATTTCAGCCTGCACGCTCTGCTTTTGCGCATCCAGCGCGGCAAGCTGCGTGCGCGCGGCAACGTCGTTGCTTTCCGCTTTCGCCTCGACAGCGTCGAACAGCGCGTCTTTGTCTTTTGCGTCATCCGTCGTGTTCGCATCGGCCAGTTCGTCGCCCGAAATTTCGGCGAGTTCGCGGTCGAGCGGCGCGAGGGCCGCTTTTTCGACTTCTTTCACTTCAACCGCAGGCATCTTGCCGGGCGCGGAAATGTTGCCCACGAGCGATTGCGAGCAATCGACCAGCTGGCGGTAGGATTGCGCGAATTTGTTGAGCGTGAATTCCACGTTCAGCGCGGGCAGGCCGACGCCCAGCGCCGCGTTGCTCTTCAGCGCTTCGTAGAACGCCTTGTTCTGGCCGACCTGCACGACAACCGAACGCTCCGACGTTGCACGGCCGGGATACGTCCCCGCCTTGCTGCCGTTGGTTTTCAGCGCGACCTGGTACACATCGCCCGGCGTGAATTTCGCATCCGTCACATCGACCGCGACCGAGCCGTAACCTTCCGGCGACAGCGCGAAGGCAAGGCCGAAGTTTTTGTCGAATTTGTTGACCATCGCGCAGAAGGACTGGCCTTCGGGGTCGACGATGCCGACTTTCCATTTATCCAGCTGCTTGAGCGCGCCGAGGCTGGCCGGGGTGATCGCCTGTGACGATGTTGCAACAGTGACGAGTGCAGTCAGGGATACCGTCGCAAGGGCATTGGAAACGGAGCGGCGCATTGTTCACCTCGTAAAGGGAGTAGCGTTTGAAATAACTGTAAATTCTGAGCCACCATAATAGGGATTCGCGGCCTTTTTTCCAGTCTCTTTTTGCGTATTGTAAGGCGTTGATAAGGTTAGGTTATGAAAATCTGGTTTCTTTTTCTTGCGTATTATGTATAAATTCGGAAAGTTTTATTTCTGACCCCGAACAAGTGTTCAAACACGCATGACCGCCCCCGCTTTCAATACCGTCGCAGCACCCAAGACCTTTGCCGCCACCCTTTTCTTCTCGGGCGTGACGCAGGGCGATGTGGCGCTGGTGCGGGATGTGCTGGCATCCAACCCCGAAGCCGTGCGCTGGGCAAAGCCGGTCAAGGAAAACGACAAGCCTTTTGCGACCGATGAAACCGGCCTGATGCTGGCAGCGCAGGAAGGCCATGTCGAGGTGATGCGGCTGCTGATCGACGCCGGCGCCGAGCTGAACGCGCGCCAGAGCCGCCGCTGGACACCCCTGATGTATGCAGCGGAGCGCAGCCGCGAAGGCGCGGTTGCCCTGCTTTTGGCGAAAGGCGCGGATACGAGACTGAAAAACGAAGGCGGAGACACGGCCGCCGTACTGGCTGCCAAGCGCAAGGATTTCGGCATTGCCCGGCAGATCAATAACGCCCTGAACGATCACGGCATGACCTTTTTCCAAAAGGGGCAGCAGGCAATCACCGCGCCCGCCACCGCCCGTTGGAAAAAGAAGCTGTAAGGGGTTAGTTGCCGACCATCCCGAACATATAAAGCAGGATGATAACGGGGATCGGAATACCGACGAGCCAGAGAATAATGCCTTTCATGGTGCCTCCTTGCAGGGTTCTAAGCCTTGCCCCTCTAATGCTTATGACACCCCCTATGTTCCCTTGTTTACTCGGGGCGTTGAATTCGCTAGACTATTCACATGACAAACACATCCGTACCCGCCGTTAAAAAGTCCTTCTCCGAAAGCATGCTGTACATGTGGCGGAGCATCATCCTGATGGCTCATGCCGACGGCGTGGTGCATGACAAGGAACGCCACCTGTTCGACCGCATCTTCGTGAAAATCGCGAAGGCCTATGACGCGACGCCCGAACAAATGCAGCTTCTTGCCCGCGACATGTCAGAGCAGCAGGACTTCGACGAGATTACCCGCCATGTGACCGATCCCGAACACAAGGCCGTGCTGGTCTATTTCGCGCAGGTCGTCGCCTCCATCGACGGCGTTCTCGCCTATGACGAGGCATCCATGATCGGCCGCCTGCAGGGCGCATTCGGGCTGAAACCGGATACCGAAGAAGTCATGAAGAAAATCCGCGCCGAGATTTCGGAACAGATGCAAAAACGGAAAGCGGAAGTCGAAACCGCGACCCCGCGCGAACCCATCCAGTACGCGCTCGACGCGCTGCTGTTCCGTCTTGGCATGGAACGGCTGGATTAATCATGTCCCTGCGCAAGAAACTCAGCGACATATTCGGCGATAAACAGGGCGCGGCGATCAAGCGCGTTTATAAAAAAATTGAATCCGGCGCGGAATGGAAAGACATCAAGGACGATGTGTTTCCGCAAGACGGCAAAGTCGGTGCGCCGACGTCATCGGTCGTCCATGCCATCCTGCTTCACAAACGCTTTGACCTGCTCACCCCTGTTGCGGCGGAAGCCGGCGACTGGATCGGCGTGATCGACCTTGTCTACCGCAAAGGCGAAGTGGGAAAAGTACCCGCCAGCCGCGCGCAGGAACTGGAAGACATCTACACCGCGCTCAAGGCCGCGCCGACACACGGCAAGCAGCTCGCCGCCAAGTTTGTCGAGACGGTCGAAAACTGGACCTGCCAGCGCGATTTCGAGGCCGGCTATGACTGGGCGAAAACGAAACCCGAATTCGGTCCCGTCCCGCCGCTCGGCCTCGCCTCGCTTGCCGAACGGCCCATCGACGGAAGGCCGCTGGCGATGAAGGTGCTGAATTCCGCATCCGAAATTCAGCGCGCCATCGAAGCCGCCGACTGGGTCGAAAGCGGCCACGACCGCGACGACGCGATTGCGAACCTGAAAGACTGGCGCGAGAAGCTGGCGAAAAACCCGCCGAAACCGACCGGTCCGGTGTTTTAATTCCTTAATTTGTCACCCCGGCGAAGGCCGGGGTCCACGGACTTCCACGCTATTTCAATACAGTCTTCCCCTGTTTTTCACGCCTTTTACAGTCCGTGGATACCGGCCTTCGCCGGTATGACCGCGTTTGTGTTTGACTTTCGCGCGCCAAACGCCTACAAACAACATTGCGCCGATTTGAATGCTGACAGCTTGCGGGCGCGTTATAAATACTGCTAAAGCGTTGGCGGACTGGTTCCGCCCTCGTGCTACACGTCGGCGGTTTTTTTTATTCCTTAAGGAGGAATAACCATGTCCTATACCTATACCGGCTCCCAAAACAATTACGACCTGAACACCGACACCGTCTGGACGCGCCGCAGCGATGCCAGCGCATCGCAGGGTTTTGAATCAATCGCACTGTTCCGCGCCGCGAAAGAAGGCGACGCGACCAAAATCCGCGTGCTGGTTGAATCCGGCGCCGATGCGGAAAGCACCGACGAAAACGGCTGGACGCCCATTTTCTGGGCGATCAAGAACCGTCATGTAAAGGCGGTGGCCGAGCTCATCACTGCGGGCGCATCGCTGAAGTCGGAAGCCCGCAACGGGCTGACGCCCCTCGCCCTCGCCGTCAAAACCGGCAGCCCGCTGATTATAAGTTTGGTGTCGCAGGCGGGAGCGAAGTAACTCTTAATCCCCTCTCCCGCGATTGCGGGAGAGGGTTAGGGAGAGGGTGGCGCGCGGCGCACAAACTAATTCCCCATCGCGGCAGCGATGACAACCGCTGCACCCTCTCCCCAGCCCTCTCCCTCCCGCGGGAGAGGGGGCATATCACACTGTTTGGAACTGAAGCTTCACGCCTGAGAACTTCTAAATCAGCGAAATCGCGTCAACCACATGGCCAGCCGCTCTAAAAAACTAGTTTTTTGCTTGGCAACGGACTCCCGCAGGCTTTTATGAACCATAGCTTGGCTCAAATGCCCTTTACTATCGGCATCTATTATACGTTCTTGCGTACTGCATTGAATCAGAAAAGGTAGTGCGATAGTTGAAATTACCACGGCAATTCCC
>JADYYV010000275.1 GCA_020853455.1 Alphaproteobacteria bacterium
ACCGCGCTCAGCAGCCATGACTGCGTCTTGCGCCTGCTGCATCTGGGATTTAAAGGCAAGATCGACATGATTTCGCGCAACGGGCTGGAACATGCCGCTTACGGCGCGGTCACGCCCGAACAATACCTCGCAGGCTCGCTGATCGGCGAACCGCGGCCGGAGAAAAAAGCGGAGCTGGAAAAAACGCTGCCGCGTTTCCTGCGCGTCGTCAACGCGCAAGCCGCCAAGATCGACGCCGGAAAATCGCATGAGGATGTGGAGAACGATGTGGTCACCGCCATGCGCCGCGAATTCGGCGTGCTGATGCGCAAGGGTTACACGGCGGAGGAAGTGCTGGGATATTGGGAACGCTTCAACGCCGATATCGGATCAGCGCTGCCCGACGATGTCTGCGGCAATATATACAACCGCCACGCCACATGGCTCGGCACCCACCGCGTCGGCACCACGCCCGCGAATACCAAAATGATGATGGATGCGCAAAATTCGGGGCAGCTGGAAATTCTGGCGGGGTTTATCTCGACCAAGGACGGCGAAAAACTGCATGAATACAAAAACAGCATCGTCGCGCATATGTCGCTGAAGGACCGCGTGGCACGCGCCGATGGCGGCCATGAAGGCGGCGTGCCGCGCAGCTGGAGCTCGGGATTTGAAGACGGCATGCGCGAAGAAGCGCGGAAATTCGATTTCGTCATTGCTGGCCTTGGCAATACCGTGACGTATGACAAGGCGCGCGACCCGTTCTGGGCCAGCATGATCAGGAAAGGCCAATGCCAGCCGCACCGCAAGGCCGGCGACGGCATCGAACTGGACGGCAATGATTTGACCGTGCTGGACGCAGCCGGTAAACGCATCGAAAACGTCGCGGCCTGCGGCATTCCCGCCTTCGGCGCGACCATGTATGGCCGCTTCCCGCACCCCGAAGAACCCGGCGTCTATGGCGGCCGCATCCTGCCCTTCACCGCCAACATCGTCGGCATCGCCGGCGGCGTGATCCAGATGGTGGAGGGGCTGCATGAACGTATGATGCGTGATCGCGGGCTTGGGCCTGTGCTGGATGTTTCCGCACCGAAATCATCGGCGGGAGCGGTGGCGCAGATGCAGCGCGGGGAGTTGGGTGCGGAGTTCGATGATGTCCGTTTGCGTGGGGAGGGAGAGGAGACCAAGCCTGCTTCTTCCAAGACCGCTAAAGCGCAGCCGACGGTGTTGAAGGCGTAATACCATCTTCAATCGTCATCCCCGCGAATGCGGGGATCCACCAGAATTCAACAAACAAGATGCGCGCCCTATGGCAGGCCGTGTTGGATCCCCGCCTGCGCGGGGATGACGATGTTTTTGGGGTGGAGTAAATTGAAAGCAAGCGAAGTACCCTCACCCTAACCCTCTCCCACAGGGAGAGGGGATTCCTGAGTTGGCTGCGCCAACAAAATATAAATCAAATTTATAAAACGCTTTTGCGTCAGCAAAAGTCTCTCGTCCCCTCTCCTTTGGGAGAGGGTTAGGGTTAGGGTGAGGGTACTACCCCTAATATTTAAGGCTTCCGGATACGCGGTTTCGGTTTCGGGCGGGAGTTGTCAGGCGACATGGGCTGGAATTTTTCCAGTTGTTCTTTCATGGCGCTGAAACCGGCGTCTTCG
Organism: Alphaproteobacteria bacterium; assembly: GCA_020853455.1. Taxonomy (GTDB): domain Bacteria; phylum Pseudomonadota; class Alphaproteobacteria; order Micavibrionales; family UBA2020; genus JAPWJZ01. The sequence continues at coordinate 1,638 of JADYYV010000275.1, forward strand.
AAAATGAAAACGAGTTCGGCGGCGAGCGCCGTTGCGCGTTCCTTGGTATCGACGCGGCCGAGGTGGAGGTTTTTCGACAGCTCGCCTTCGAATTCCGGCTTGTCCTTGCCGTGGCGGGCGTAATAGCTGTTCAGCACTTTGTGCAGTTCGGCGGGCGAGAGAGGGCTTTGCGCATTCGCATCGTCTTTCGATCCCGAGACAAAGAACAGCACTTCCCATTTGCCGGGCGCCGTATCGTCGGGCGCTTGTTCGATCGAAAAAATGCTGTAATAAGCCGTGCCTGCAACCGCCTGGTCGAACTGCGATTTCAATTTGCCCTGCTTTGCCTTGTCCGTACCCATGGCAATCACTCCGCAACAAACTATGAAAATGTGAACGAAGTATGCGCCCCGCTAAACTGAGTCGCAAGGGGGCATGTGGGTAACTTTATTGCGATTCAAATCAGGGGGTTGCAGCGCGTTGTGCAGGTGCTTTGGGCGCGTAGCGCTGGTAATCACCCTCCATCGGCTTGATGCCTTCCTGCTGGAAAATATGGACGATTTCGGAGGCGAGGTCTTTCGCTCGCTCCGGCGCGGTGAATAAGGTGTAGCGCGTTTTTTCGTGCTCGATCTCCGGCATGTGTTCGGCGGGCAGATGCGCGCGCAGCATGGTTTCCAGCTTGGTCGGGCTGACGGGCGACATCGACAGAGTGTTGGTAAATGATCCGGTCAGGAAGAACGACACTTCCCATTTGCCGTCGCCCTCCAGCCCTTCGCCCACGCTGATCATGCGGTAATGCGAAGGTTTTGTGCTGGGCGCAGTCTCGCGGCGGGCGAAAAATGCGCCTGTCACTTCGGTCAGTTTTTTCAGTTTTTCCAGCATGCCGGAATCCTCTGCTTCTGCGCCCTATTATAGGGCGATATTCTGAAAATTAAGTAAATGCAGGAAAAACCTATTTAAATCAAACCCCTATATCGCAAAATTCCTTGATTGCCCGTGGGCGCGGTCATATATAATCGAAAACAGAAAAGGACGTTCTCATGGGTAAATTCTTGCGGTTTCTGGTGCTGGCGGTGATCGGTTTCATGCTGGGCGCGGGGGCGGCGTATTTCAGCAACCACCGGGGCGCGCCGCAGCCGGTTGTGGCGGGCGGCAAACCCAGGCCGGCCTTTGATGTGGTCGGCAAGAACGGGCGGCTGGCGATCGTGAAGCCCGGCACCGGCAACGGCACCGAAGATCCGTCGGCGGGCGGCGATGACGATATCGCGGCCACCGCCGCCGCGAAAGCCGAAGCGGATGCCAAGCCGCATCCCGTGACCGATCTGGAACAGACGATGACGACGCAGGCGGCCGAAGGCGTGTCGCCCGCGCTGCTGCAAAAACAGGCCTTCCTGCGCGCACATTCGCAGCCCAGCATCGGCATGTATGTGGCGGGCACGTTCGAACTGAAGGACACCGACGGAAAAACGGTCACCGAAAAATCGTTCCCCGATAAATTCCTGCTGATCTATTTCGGCTTCAGCAAATGCCCCGATATCTGCCCCGTGACGCTGGAAAAAATGGGCAAGGTGATCGAAAAACTGGGCGACCTTGGCGCGCGCGTGCAGCCGATATTTATCACCGTCGATCCGAAACGCGATACGCAGGATGTGCTGAAGGCCTATGCCGAAAAACTCGCCCCCGGTTTCGTGCTGCTGACCGGCAGCGAAGAACAGGTGAAAAAGGCCGAAGAAGCGTTCAAGGTGCAGGTCGATATGCTGCCCGGCACATCCGGCAAAGACGACGATTACATCGTCAACCATTCCGCGCTCGTCTATTTCATGTCGCCCGGCAACAAGCTGGAAGAAATCATCCGGCTGGAACAAAGCACCGACAAGGCGTTCGGCAAGCTGCAGCCGTATCTTTTGGGCACGGCGCAGAAGAAAAACTAATCTTCAGCACTCACGGCGAAAGCAGGGGCGCGGATCGGATATCTGTTCGCGGATATCGTTGAAAAAAGAAAGCGGCGTGATTTATGGATGAATTAGGTACGTGTCCCCGGATATCAAGGTGTGTTGGTTCGAGTCCGACCAGGGGCACCATTTTAAAAATCACGTTTTGCCTGCAAATACTGCGCTTTCGGCTTTTGAAATCAATCCGTCAGTATTTCAAACCTTCCCGGAAGAACCTGCA
>JADYYV010000276.1 GCA_020853455.1 Alphaproteobacteria bacterium
AATACGCTTGCTTGACATATGTAATCGTTTCCCATATTGTCATGGCCATCATGAAGAAAAACACCGTCAACGACGTTACCCAGCTGAACCCGATCACCGTGCGCGCCATCGCCAAGCCCGAGAGCGTGGCCGAGCTGCAGCAGCTTATCAAATCCCACACCGGCCCCGTATCATTCGGCGGCGGGCGCTATTCGATGGGCGGGCAGATCGCGACCGATAACACGCTGTTCATCGATATGACGGGGCTGAACGCCGTGACGGGCTATGACGCGGCCAAAAAAGAAATCACCGTGCAGGCGGGCGCGCGCTGGCATGATGTGATTGCGCGCATCGACCCCGATGACCTGTCGGTCAGCATCATGCAAAGCTACAGCAACTTCACCGTCGGCGGCGCGCTGGGCGTGAATGCGCATGGCCGCTATATCGGGCAGGGGCCCGTCATCCGCTCGGTCAAGGAAATCAAGATCGTGACGGCGGATGGCGATTTAAAAACCGCCAGCCCCGCGCAGAACAGCGAATTGTTCTACGGTGCGATCGGCGGCTATGGCGCGCTGGGCGCGATTGTCGAGGCGAAGCTGGATCTGGCCGACAACGTCAATGTCGCCCGCAGCATCGCAAAAATGCCGCGCGCCGAATATGCCGAATTTTTTGATAAAAATATCCGCAACAATCCCGATGTCGTGTTCCACAACGGCGATTTCTATCCGCCCGATTACGATACCATCACGGCGGTGACCTATACGAAAACCGACAAGCCCGCGACCGTGCCCGACCGCCTGCGCCCGAAAAAGGAAGTCTATCTGGCCGAATACCTGTCAATCTTCGCCATGACGCAGGTGCCGGGCGTAAATAAACTGCGCCCGATGGTCGATGAGAAAATCCGCTTCAAGACCGACGAAGTCGTGCCGCGCAATTACGAAGCCAGCCGCTATGTCGAAGAACTGGAGCCGTCAACGCGCGCCATGACAACCTTCGTGCTGCAGGAATATTTCGTGCCGGCGGATAAACTGGATGAATTCGCGCCGAAAATGGCGGCGATTTTGAAAAAGCATGATGTCAACGCCCTCAACGTCTCCATCCGCCACGCCGAACAGGACCCCGGCGCGGTCATGGCATGGGCGCAGCAGGGCGATGTTTTTGCCTTCGTGCTATACTACAAACAATGGAACAGCGAAGAATCCCGCCAAAAAGTCGGCACCTGGACCCGCGAACTGGTCGATGCCGCGCTTGAATCCGGCGGCACCTATTACCTGCCCTACCAGATGCACGCGACCGAAGCGCAGTTCAAACAGGCCTATCCGCGCAGCGACGAATTCTTCGCCCTGAAACAGAAATACGACCCCGACAACAAATTCCGCAACCGCCTCTGGGACAAATACGACCCCAACGGCCCCAAGGTGGATCCCGAAACCCCGCAATTCCGGCGGGAACACACGAAGCTGGGGCAGATGAAGAAGAAATTTGCGGAAGCCGTGACGCCGAAGAAACGCGACCGCGGTTTCAAGCCGCCTTCGCCGTAAGTTTTATTCCCCGCGAATGAACACGAATACACGCGAATATTTAAGAACCCCCGTCATGCCCGCCTTGCGCGGGCATCCGGAAGCGCGTCCGCGCGTCATGTGAGTCTTAGGTCGCATGACAGCTGGCGCTATTTAATATATCCCATGGTAACGGGTGGTTTAAATGGAGGAAGTTCGGTGCTGACCTTCAAAAGCTTGCAAAGCTCTTGGTATGAAATTATGGGAAACTCATGCTCATTCCATTTCTCTTTATACCCTTCGACACCATGCAGAACTAAAAGTCGATCAAGAGCCGCTTTTAATTCAGTTGCGAAGCTGTGTTTGCTTGTCTCAGCCTGAAAAATAACAGTTCCATCCGAATCTGCCATCTCACCCCACAACTCGGCAAACGCTATGATGGTTATTTTAACCGTATTTTCCGATAATGAATGAAGTATCCATCTGTACTCGCCGGGCTCTTCATCAAAACTAAAGCGTGACTCATCGTTTCCTTTTAGGATTGAACAGGTAGCATCGATAAAATATTTTAAACAGTCTGAAAGGTATGAAGCTGTTGTCGTGCACTGCGTTCGATTAATCTCAATAGCGCATTCTGCCCACCCAAGTCCCGTAAGTTTATAATCGATGTTCACTTGTAGTTACTCCTCTCCACGGGGTACTCACTTGCTTGAAAATGGTTTCTAGAGGGTGTCGTAAATAATGCTATGTTCTTTATGATATAAATTAATTTGGCTTATTGCTTCAGCTAATTCATTCCGCGCGTGATTATCAAAGTACAAAACGTACTTTCGTTTTTCATCATCGATAATAGCACCCGTAGAAACAATGTTGAAACGCTCAGCCAATACGTCTGATATATAATCGAAATGCTCGTAGTCTATTAATGTAATGAAAATACGGCTTTCGCCATCTTGTTCAATTAAAAGAGGCGAAAGAAGATATTTATTTTCTTCTGTCGCTACTCCCACTCAATCGTCCCCGGCGGTTTGCTGGTGATATCGTAAACCACGCGGTTGATGCCCTTCACTTCGTTCACGATGCGCACGGCGCAGCGGCCGAGGAATTCGTGGGGGAGGGGGGCGTAGTCGGCGGTCATGCCATCGACGGAGGTGACGGCACGGAGGGCGAGGACGCTGTCATAGGTGCGTCCGTCGCCCATCACGCCGACCGTTTTCACGGGCAGCAGCACGGCGAAGGCCTGCCAGGTTTCGTCGTACAGTTTATTGCTGTGCAATTCTTCGATGAAAATCGCGTCGGCCTTCCTCAAAATACTCAGTTTTTCTTCCGTGATGTCGCCCGGAATGCGGATGGCAAGGCCGGGGCCGGGGAAGGGGTGGCGCTTGATGAATTTTTCGGGGATGCCGAGCTCGAGGCCCAGCGCGCGCACTTCGTCCTTGAACAGTGCGCGCAGGGGCTCGACCAGCTTGAATTTCAGGTCTTCGGGCAACCCGCCCACGTTATGATGCGACTTGATCGTGACGCTAGGCCCGCCCGTAAAGGATACGGATTCGATGACATCGGGGTACAGCGTGCCTTGGGCGAGGAACGGTGCTTCGCCGGCGCGTTTCTTCGCGTCCTCGAACACATCGATAAACGCCTTGCCGATGATCTTGCGTTTCTGTTCGGGGTCGGACACGCCGGCAAGGCGCTCCAGAAACAGCTTGCCCGCCTGTTCATGCACCAGCGGAATGTTGAAATGGTCGCGGAACAGGTCGACCACTTCCTGCCCCTCGTTCTGGCGCATCAATCCGGTATCAACGAAAATGCAGGTCAGCTGGTCGCCGATCGCGGCATGCAGCAATCCTGCCACCACCGTCGAATCCACGCCGCCCGACACGCCGCAGATGACGCGCTCCTTGCCCACTTGCGCGCGGATCGCGGCAATCGCCTCGTCCTTATACGCCGCCATCGTCCAGTCGTTCTTCACGCCCGCGATATTGAGGACGAAGTTGGAAATGATCTGCTTGCCTTCCGGCGTATGCACGACTTCGGGGTGAAACTGCACGCCGTAGAATTTGCGCTTTTCATCGGCGACGGCGGCATAGGGGCAGGTGTCGCTTTTGCCGATCACTTTAAATCCGTCGGGAATTGCAGACACGCTGTCGCCATGGCTCATCCAGACCTGCGGCATCGTTCCGGGTTGCCAGATGCCGGCGAAGAGCGGCGAGGTATTGTCCTCCACCGAAATATGCGCGCGGCCGAATTCGCGCTTGGGGCTGGAGGTCACTTTTCCGCCCAGCTGTTCGCACATCGTCTGCTGGCCATAGCAGATGCCGAAGACGGGAATTCCCATCGTGAAAATTTCAGCGTGCGCGCGGGGGCTGTTCGCCTCCGTCACGCTGGCAGGGCCGCCCGACAGGATGATCGCCTTGGGGTTCGCTTCAATGATTTTTTCCATCGGCGCGTTGAAGGGCAGCAGCACCGAATAAACCCCGATCTCCCGTATCCGCCGCGCGATCAGCTGCGTTACCTGGCTGCCGAAATCGAGGATGACGACCGTGTCGTGGATTTTTTTCGGGTCGAGGGCAGGGGTGACGGGCTGGGCTTGCATGGGTCGGCTCCTTCGCGCGTTTTATCGAAGCGCTACTATCCGAAAATGGGGGTGGCAGCGTCAATTGATTCGGGGGCGAA
>JADYYV010000277.1 GCA_020853455.1 Alphaproteobacteria bacterium
AACGTCGCGTCGAGCATCAGGCGCTTTTCAAGCGCCTGCAACGTCTTCCGCGGAGATCGTTTTGATCCCTTGCCCTTTTTGTCTTTGTCAGTCATTGCCCGTTGGTGCCCAGTAGCACAAGTTTCCCTTTTAAATTATAGCTTTAGTACCGTTCTTAATTTGTTAACGACCTTGGAGGTCATCCAGCCCGTTTTAAGAGGGTAGCAAATTCCATGCCTAATCAGTCTATTAGGGCTAAAAATTCATGTGTTTTACGGCAAGCCGGGCGCGGACTAATTCATAACTCTGCAATAAAATTGCCAATTGTGGCTCTTTGGGTCCGTTTATTTTCAGAACAACACCACCGAGTCTAAAATGACTCACTTCAACTATTTTTTACGGCGTTTTACCTAAATGATTTTTTTTGAATCATCTGCGCACAAAAATCGAAACGGCGCGACACGGCGCACCAAAAACACATGTTTGACTTATGCAAAGCGGCCAAGGTAAACTGCCTTCATGGCTGGAAAATTCACATCGCTGATCGTCGTTGCGAACCGCTGGTGGCGGTAACGCCCTCATTTTAATTTCCCCCATCTACTCCCCGTCATTTATGATACGTCAGCCCTTATAGAAGGCCTGCCCGATGAAGATTTCACATACCGATACACCCCTGCCCTATGCGGCGGGAATTGATTTCCTGCTTGACCAGCTGGATGCCGAAAAAGGCGTCTATATGGCGTCCGACACCGATTATCCGGGACGCTATTCCCGCTGGGATATCGGCTTTGCCGCGCCGCCTGTTGAAATCGCGGGCTATGCCGACCGCACGGAGTTCCGCGCGCTGAATGCGCGCGGCGAGAAGATCCTCGCGATGTTCGCGCAACTGTTCAAGGATCATGAGGTTGAAGCGTTTAAAATCGGTAAATGCGATGCGCGGCTGATTGTTTGCACCATCGCCGCCGCCGCGCGCAGCTTTTCCGAGGAAGAAAGGTCACACCAGCCCTCGCCGCTCTCGCCGCTGCGCCTGTTGATGAAACTGGCGGCTTCCGGTGAGGGATTTGCCGGGTTTTACGGTGCCTTTAAATACGACCTGCTGTTCTGTTTCAACCCCGTGCCGCTGAAGCACCAACGGGGGGCGGATCACAGCCTGTTCACGCTATACCTGCCCGACAGCATCCACCTGCTCGACCGCCGCAAGGAAACGGTGTTCCGCCGCGAATATGAATTCACGCTGGGCAGCCTGACCACCGCAGGGATGCCGCGCGAGAGCGGCTCGAAAACCGCACCGAAAGCGGCTGCCGGCACGCCCGCCATCACCAGCAACATGTCCGACGAGGAATATGCGGACATGGTGGCCCGCGCGCAGGAACATATCCGCAAGGGCGATGTGTTCGAAGTGGTGTTGAGCCGCAAATTCAAGTCACCTTATAACGGCCAGCCGTCGCAGCTGTTCCGCAATATCCGCCGCATCAACCCCTCGCCTTACGAATTCCTGATCCAGATGGGAAAAGAACAACTGGTGGGCGCATCGCCCGAAATGTTCGTGCGGGTCGAAGGCAAGCGCGTCGAATCCTGCCCCATTTCCGGCACCGCCCGCCGCAGCAAATCGCCGGGGCAGGCCGCCGTGATCGAGGACGCGAAAATACTGCAGGAACTGCTGAATTCCAAGAAAGACGAAGCCGAGCTGACCATGTGCACCGATGTCGACCGCAACGACAAGGCGCGCATCTGCGAGCCCGGATCCGTGCGGCTGCTCGCCCGCCGCCAGATCGAATCCTATGTCGGCCTGTATCACACAGTCGATCATGTGGAGGGTATCCTGCGCGACGGTTTCGACGGTGTCGATGCCTTCCTGTCGCATATGTGGGCGGTCACGCTGACCGGCGCGCCGAAACCGGAAGCGTCGAAAATCATCGAGAATTTCGAGCCTGAAGCACGCGAATTCTATGGTGCTGCCGTGGGCGCATTGCATTTCGACGGCGGCGTCAATACCGGCATCACCATCCGCACCCTGCACCTGAAAAACGGCGAAGCCACATATCAGGCGGGCGCGAGCATCGTTTACGACTCCATACCCGCCGAAGAAGCGGTAGAGACCCATACCAAGGCGACCTCGTTCCAGCGGATACTGTCTGGCAACGTGGCCGCCCCCGCCGACCGCGTCGCGGTGCGCAGCGGCGAAGGCAAAACGGTCGTGTTGATCGATAACGAGGACAGCTTCGTCCACACGCTTGCCGATTACCTCCGCCAGACCGGGGCCAAGGCCGTCACCTATCGCCACGGCACGCCGCTTGCGACGATCCAGCAGCACAAGCCGCATCTGGTCGTCCATTCCCCCGGCCCAGGCCTGCCCGAACAGTTCAATGTGCCGGGCATGGTGCGCGAAGTGGCCACAGCGGGCATCCCGCAATTCGGCGTCTGCCTTGGGCTGCAGGGCACGTTCGAGGCGTTTGGCGGCACGCTGGGCTACCTGCAAACTCCGCAGCACGGCAAGACATGGAATATCACGCATAATAACCACGCGCTGTTCGAAGGCGTGCCCAGCCCCTGTCTGGTGGGCGCATATCATTCCATATCTTGCCGTGCTGCGGAGTTTGC
>JADYYV010000278.1 GCA_020853455.1 Alphaproteobacteria bacterium
ATGACGCACCGCAGGATGCCGCACGGGCGGACGATTACGGCCCGGTAAGCGTGCTCCTGAGCGCCGACAAAAATGAACGCGACCGCCGCCTTGTAATTCTGGAAGCCCCGTCCTACGGCATCGTCGGGCAGACCGTCACGATGCGTTACCGCGTGGAGGACAATAATTCCGGCGGAGACAGCCTCGCCACCGTCCTGATCCGGCAGGACGACGGTGAACGCCCGCTGATAGATACCGTGCCGGTCAACTAAGACCAGAAAGTCGAACTGAAAGTCGGTCACGCGGGCCAGAATATCTTCGACATGGAAACGCCGCCGGTGGACGGTGAAATCACCGAGGCCAACAACCGCGTGCCGCTGATCGTCAACGGCGTGCGCGACCGGCTGCGCGTCCTGCTCGTTTCCGGCCAGCCGCATGCGGGCGGGCGGACATGGCGCGACATGCTGACCTCCGACCCCGGCGTCGACCTCGTGCACTTCACCATCCTGCGCGAACCGAACAAACTGGACGCGACGCCGCAGAATGAATTATCGCTGATCGCCTTTCCGTTCCAGGAACTGTTCGAAATCAAATTATATGATTTCGATCTCATTATATTCGACCGCTACCGCCTGAACCGCATCCTGCCGAATTATTATTTCGGCAATATCGCGCGCTACGTGAAGGACGGGGGCGCGTTGCTGGAGGCGAGCGGCCCGTCATTCGCCGGCGAGGAATCGATCTACTCCACCGATCTGAAACAGATACTTCCCGCTTTCCCGACGGGGCAAGTACTGGATCAACCCTTCAAACCCGCACTCACAGAAAAGGGCAAACGACACCCGGTGACGGAAAACCTGAACTGGCCCGGCGGCAATGACGATGCGCCGGGATGGGGTTCGTGGCTGCGGCAGGTCGGCGTCAGCCCCACGTCGGGCGAAACGGTGATGAGCGGCGCGAACAACCTGCCGCTCCTGATCCTTGACCGCGTCGGCAAGGGCCGTGTGGCGCAACTGGCCAGCGACCAGATATGGCTGTGGTCGCGCGGATTCGAAGGCGGCGGGCCGCAGGCGGAATTGCTGCGGCGCCTCGCCCACTGGCTGATGAAGGAGCCGGAACTGGAGGAAAACGCGCTGGATGTCGGGGTGGAGGGCAATGCGCTCGTCATTCGCCGCCGTTCCATCACCGACGACCCGGTGCATGTCACCGTGATGGCTCCCGACGGCGCTTTGCAGGAAAAGGATCTTGAACAGGCAGGGCCGGGCTTGCGTGAATCGCGCATCGTCGCGGACCAGCTCGGCGTCTATACCGTCGACGACGGCACGCAGAAACGTTTTGCGCTGGTCGGCGCGTTGAACCCGCCGGAACTGAGCAGTGTGCTGGGCACGGAAGAAAAACTGGCCCCTGCCGTCACGGCGTCGAAGGGCGGCATGGTATGGCTGGCCGATACGCCGCATCCCGATATCCGCCTGCTGCCGCCGAACCGCAGCTATGGCGGGGAAAACTGGATCGGCCTCCGCGCGAACCGCAGCTATAACGTCACCGGCGTCCGCAGCACGCCGTTCCTGCCTGAATGGCTTTATGCGCTGGCACTGCTGACGATCATGATCGGCTGCTGGTGGCTGGAAGGCCGCAAGAAAACGGTGAAATGATCAGGGTCAGGCCCCATTGGAATGGGACGCCAATGCCCCCTGCAACGCTTCGCGCAGCTTCCGTCCGGTAACGGGTTTTTTCAGCACCGCGCGGATCGACGGATTTTCCGCCATCGCGTCCTCCAGCTTCTTCGGGCTGTAGCCGGATACCAGAACGACAGGCAAGTCGGGGAAATCGTGCCGGAGTTCGGACGCCATTTCCATCCCGGTCATGTTCGGCATCATGTGATCGGAAAGGACAAGGTCATACTCATCCGGATGTTCGCGCAAATGATCGATGGCCAGGTCGCCGGAATTGCAGCTTTCGACCACGCAGCCGAATCGCTTCAGCATCTGGGTCAGCATTTCGCGCACCGTGGCTTCGTCTTCGACCAGCAGGATTTTCCGGCCCGTTAGCGAAGGTCCCGCCACCCCTTCTTCGTCATGGGCAACATCGGCGGCAGCAGCCGTATCGCTCGCGGCGGGAAACCAGACGTCAAAACGCGTGCCTTTGCCTACCGTGCTGGTAACGACGATCGCCGCCTGATGACCTGCCGCCATACCATGCACGGTCGACAAACCCAGCCCGGTGCCCTTGTCGATATCCTTGGTCGTAAAAAACGGTTCGAAAATCTGTTCCATCACGGCCCGGCTCATGCCGCAACCGGTATCTTCCACCGACACGCGGACATAGGGCGTGCGTTGCGCAACGACGCCAAGCAAAAGCACGGTGGAATCATCGCCTGTCTCGACGAAGCGCGACGCAGGCGTGTAGTTGATTTCGGGAATTTCATCGATCAGCAATGCCGGGTAACGGCTTTCACCGCCCTGCAGGCGGTCGATGGATATTTTCAGCACGCCGCGCTCATCAACCATCGCATCGCGCGCATTCACACAAAGA
>JADYYV010000279.1 GCA_020853455.1 Alphaproteobacteria bacterium
GCTTTCCGCCACGGCCTTGACCGTATCCTCCGGGTTGCGGACATTAAACAGATAGTCCGCCGCGCTGGCGATGCGCCATTGCACCTCGAAATTAATATCCACGATGTTTTCGTCGCCGGTCAGCATGCTGCTTTCGCTGGGCTTGTCGTTCTGCACCTGCTGGCCGCGGCCGGTGAAGCCGATATCCAGCTGGCGGTTCTGCGCCACGTTTTCTTTTTCGACCGACTGGATGGGATAGGGCAGGCGGTAACCAAGACCCGCGTCTTTTTTCAGGTCGGTCATCTTGCCAAAGGTCAGCACCACGGCGTTTTCTTCGGGCTGCACGGTATAGAAACCGGATGCCAGCCAGATCAGCACGATTGCGCCCAGCAGAAAGGCGAAGGCCTGCGACGGTTCCATCGCGCTGCCGGGGCGTTTATTGCCGAAGGTCGTCTTGAAACGGTCCTGCGCCTGACGCAGCATGTCATCCAGATCGGGTTCGTTGCCGCCGCCACCGCCGCTTGGGCGCTGCGGGCGCTGGCCCCAGGGCGAATTGCCGCCGCCGTCGTTGCCGCCGCCGCCATTGCCATTGCCGCCCGACGGGGGCTGGTCATTTCCCGGACGGTTTCCCCAAGGCCCCTGATTGGGAAGAAGGATCATGCCGTCTTGCGATTTCAATGCCATGGCGAACAACCTTGTTATGTATTGCGGAAAAGGCTATAGAGTGCCCTATATATGTTGAGCATGATTGAAATAGGGCTGCAAGGATTTTAGGCAAGAAGGCTTGGTTATGACAGCACTGCGCAAGGAAGATGTGATGAAGGCGCTCGCAGGGGTGATCGACCCCGCGCGCGGACGCGATATTATGTCACTTGGCATGGTGCAGGAAGTCGCTATCGACGGCGGCACGGTTTCATTCGCCATCGAAGTCGATCCCGCGCGCGGCAATGAGCTCGAACCGCTCCGGCAGGCGGCTCAGGCGGCGGTCGAAAAGCTCTCCGGCGCGAAAACGGTCTTGGCCGTGCTGACGGCGGAACGCGCCGCACCGCCGAAACTGAATGTGCGCGGCACGCCGCAAACGCCCACGCATAAAATTTCCCAGCGCCCCGTCGCGCCGAAAGTAAAACACATGATCGCGGTCGCGTCCGGCAAGGGCGGCGTCGGCAAATCGACGGTTGCCGCGAACCTTGCGCTGTCCTTCGCCGCGCTTGGCAAAAAAACCGGATTGCTGGATGCGGATATTTACGGCTCGTCGCAGCCGCTCATGATGGGGTTGCGCCAGAAACCGGAAACAAACGCGGATGACATGATCCTGCCGCTGGTGGCACATGGCGTGAAATTCATGTCGATGGGATTTTTTGTCGAACCCGACGCGCCCGTCATCTGGCGCGGGCCGATGGTGCATAGCGCGATCCAGCAATTGCTGCGCGATGTGGAATGGGGCGATCTTGATATTCTGGTGATCGATTTGCCGCCCGGCACCGGCGACGCGCAATTATCGATGGCGCAATATGTGCCGCTGTCGGGCGCGGTCATCGTTTCCACCCCGCAGGATGTCGCGCTGAACGAGGCCAAAAAAGGACTCAAGATGTTTGAAAAAACCGGCGTGGATGTTTTGGGCATCGTCGAAAACATGAGCTACCACAGCTGCTCCGCCTGCGGTCACCGCGAAGATATCTTCGGTCATGGCGGCGCGAAAAAGGCGGCGGCGGATTTGAAGGTCGAATTTCTGGGCGACATCCCGCTTGTGAAAACCATCCGCGAAGATGCCGATAACGGCAAGCCGTTCGTGGCGGCACATGCGAGCCACGACACGGCGGAAAACTTCCGCAATATCGCGGCGCGTGTCTGGATGAAGCTGCCCGATAAACGCCCGCCGGATAAATCAAAATAGTCATGCCGGCGAAGGCTGGCATCTCGCCGCGCTATGCGCGGCTGTTATAAAAATAGAGATCCCGGCCTTCGCCGGGATGACAGGTCTTAATTCGGCTTGATGGCTTGCATATGCGCATCTCAGGTTTTCAGTTGTATATCCGCGGCATGATCGCGCCGGTAAATCACGATGGCGGCGGCGGTCGCAAGGATGCACAGGGCGATATAGCCGCCGAAAAACAGTGCGACGTTTTCGATGCGCGTATCCAGCCGGTCGGCAATCACGGTGAAATCATTCGCGATATGCCCGCCGATGCCGGCGTTATAAATTTCACGCGCAAGGTCGTTGGCGTAAAGGCTGTAGGACAGCAGCCCGCCGTTGGCGACGGCGTAAAGGCCGAAAATCATGTTGATGTATTTTTCCGCGACCGGCGAATGTTCGGAATAGGTCTGCCCGCAGGCCGCGCGCCAGATGCAATAGCATCCCACCAGCACCGCGCCGCCGTTGCCCATGAAATTGATGACCCATTCATGACGGTCGTTGAACGAAAAATACAGGTGCGCCGCAACCAGCGCCGCAACCAGCACAATCCACGAAAACCGGTAGTCCAAAAACAGCTGCCAGCAAAAATACAGCACGCCGATATAAACCGCGCCCTGCAAGATCCATGTGCGGTCCATCAGCGGTTTGGCAAAGCCGCCGCCATCGGCGAAATTGAAAACGGGCACGGCCGGAATACCGAAGCTGTACATCGCAACCGTGTGGCCCAGTTCATGAAAGAACACCGTCATGTAACCAAGCCCCGCATGCGGCGCGCGCAAAACAGTCAGCGCCCAACCGGGCATGTCCCAGTTCTGCAGCTCCGCGATTTCGGGCGACAGCACGGCAAGCGCAATGATCAGGCTGATGAAAAACAGGCGCATATCCGAGTCTTGCGGAAATGCGAGGGTTTGTAATGTTGGCGCATCTGGCAATTCCACCCCGCCGAAGGGCGGGGTCTGGCCCTGCCGTCAGGCAGCTTTATAAAGACGCTTCGCGCACCGGACCCCGCCCTTCGGCGGGGTGGTGGCTGGAGGTTAATTGAAAAAATGTAGCAGTGTTTTTACGGCTTGGGCGGTTTCGGCGCGCTGCCCTTGGCCGAGGGGTCTTTCGGCTCTTTCTTCACGGGGATATCGGGGAAGGGCTGGGACTGGACATAGCCGTCCTTGTCGAAAGTCAGGTTGACGGTATAACCGCTGCCGCGGCTCACCTCGTTGAACAGGCTGACGGCGCGGCGGACAAGGCCTTTATCAACGTCTTCCGATGCGGCGGCGATTTTTTCCGCCATGTCTTCGTGGTCGTCCTGATACGGGCCGTCGCGGCCTTCCTTCAGGTCTTCCTGCGCCGCCTCCAGCTCCGCCAGCTGCAGCGCGATAAACACGCGCTTCGATTCCGGCTCCATCTGCGACAGGGCGGTGTAATACTGTTCGTTGTCTTCGATTTCGTCGGTCATGCGGATTTCATCGACGATGCTGGTCGTCAGCGGGTCAAAGCTTTCAAAGATATCGTCGAAATTTTCGGTATCCACCAGCAGGGCCGCCGCCGACATGCTATCGACGTCTTTCGGGTCCAGGCGGCCGCGGTAATGGCTTTCGATCAACCCCGCCGCGATCACGCCGAGCATGTCGAGCCCGACCGCCTCGTCCAGCGCTTTGCGGATTTCTTTTCGTTTCGGCAGAATGCCCATCGCGGCTTCCACGATGCGTTCCTGTTCGGCCTCGTCCTCCAGCGACCAGCCTTTTTTCGACGGGCGGTCGTCGTCTTCTTGCGCGTCATCGTCATTCGCGGCGCCGCGGTCGTTCAGGCCAAGGTCGAAAATGTTGTTTTCCGGTTCCTGATTTGCAGGCGCGGGCGGATCGACGGGGTCGAGGTCAAAGCTCTTGAATGAATCGCGCAGGCGTTTTTTTTCTTTGTCTTTTGCGCTGTCTTTCGCGTTTTCTTTGGCCATGCGGTTTCTTCCCTGTTTCTCGTGGAATCGGCTGAAATTCTGTATGGGGGAGAGATTACAGTATTATGAAATATTAGGCCAGAAAAATCGTGGCAAAACAGGGCGGTGTTAACCTTTACGCTCCAGCACCGTGATGGTGTAATCGGCGCTTTCCCCTTCTTTTGCCTTGTGAAATTCGCGTTTCACCTCCACCCATTGCGACCGGTCAAAGGGCGGAAAAACGGTGTCGCCGTCGGGTTTCAGGTGGATTTCGGTCAGGTACAACCGGTCGGCATGGGGCAGGGCAAGGGCGTAAATCTCCGCCCCGCCGCCCACGAATACCTGTTCTACGCCGTCGCGTTCGGCGGTTGATTTTGCATGGGTAATCGCGGCCTCCAGCGTGTGTTTTACCACTGCCCCTTCGGTCGTATAATTCGGGTCGCGCGTCACGACGATATTCTCGCGTTTCGGCAGCGGGCCGCCCAGCGTCTCCAGCGTCTTGCGCCCGAAAATGATCGGGTGGCCGAGCGTGGTTTTTTTAAAATACTGGAATTCCGACTTGATCTCCCAGGGCAGCCAGTCGCCCTTGCCCATCACGCCGTTTTCGGCGACGGCGGCGATCAGCGATACCTTCACCGTCATACCGCGACCTGCCCCTTGATCGCGGGGTGGTGTTCGTAGCCTTCCAGCGTGAAGCTTTCATAGGTGAAGTCGGCGAGATTCTTGACGTTTGGATCGATCTTCATGCGCGGCAGTTTCAGCGGTTCGCGCTGCAGCTGCAATCTGCATTGTTCCATATGGTTCACGTAGATATGCAGGTCGCCAAAGCTATGGATGAATTCACCCGGCTGCAGCCCCGTCACCTGCGCGATCATCAGCGTCAAAAGCGCATAGGACGCGATGTTGAACGTCA
>JADYYV010000280.1 GCA_020853455.1 Alphaproteobacteria bacterium
CAGCGAAGCCGGCCGCCATTACGTGCGCGCGCGCCATCATCATGTCGAGGCTCCCCGCCACGGCCTCGATTACACCCGCGTGCATGTCAACATCGGCCCCCGCGACGACGGCCGCGCTCCTGCGATGGTCATGGCATAAGGTTTAGGTCTTGCGGGGTGCCGATTGGCCTAGTATGAATCCTTTGACTTAAAAGGATTTCATCGATGGCCAAACGCTCCCGCAAAACCAAAATTGTCGCGACCCTCGGCCCGGCTTCCTCAACGCCGGAAATGGTCAAAGCCCTCTATGAAACCGGCGTCGATGTTTTCCGCCTGAATTTCAGCCACGGCAACCACGAAGACCACCAGAAACGCATCAGCATCATCCGCGACCTTGAAAAGGAATGCGGCTGCCCGATCGGCGTTTTCGCCGATTTGCAGGGCCCCAAGCTGCGCCTCGGCACGTTTGAAAACAGTTTTGTGGATGTGACCAAGGGGATGCGCATCCGCCTTGATTCCGACCCCGCCCCCGGCAACATCAACCGCGTCTGCCTGCCCCATGCCGAAGTCATGGAAGTGCTGGTGGAAGGCGCCGACATCCTGCTGGATGACGGCAAGGTGCATCTGCACGTCGTCAAAAAAGGCCCCGACTGGGTCGAAACCGAAGTGATCGCGGGCAAGCGCCTGTCCGACCGCAAGGGCGTCAACCTGCCCAACGTCATCCTGAAATCGAACGTCATCACCGACAAAGACCGCCGCGACCTGGAAGCCGCCTGCACGATGGGCGCGGACTGGATCGCGCTGTCCTTCGTCCAGCGCCCCGAAGACGTGGCGGAGGCGCGCAAACTCGTCGCCGGCCGCGCCAAGATTATTTCCAAACTCGAAAAACCTTCGGCCATCACGCATCTGCACGCGATCATCGAATTGTCGGATGCGGTCATGGTCGCGCGCGGCGATCTGGGCGTGGAAATTCCGTCGGAAAAAGTGCCGGCCGTTCAGAAACACATCATCCTTGCGGCGCGCAAAGCGGGCAAGCCCGTGATCGTGGCGACGCAGATGCTGGAATCGATGATTTCCTCCCCGCGCCCGACCCGCGCCGAGGCGTCCGATGTGGCAACCGCGATTTACGACGGCACCGATGCCGTGATGCTGTCGGCCGAAACCGCATCGGGCGAATACCCGCTGGAGGCCGTGTCGATCATGGACCGCATCGCAACGGATGTGGAGCGCGACGACCTGTACCGCCGCATCATGGACGCGGAACACCCCGACCCCGACAAAACATCGCCCGACGCGATCACCGCCGCCGCATCGACCGTGGCCGCCACCATTTCCGCCGCCGCCATCGTGAATTACACCACATCCGGCACCACGGCGCTGCGCACCGCGCGCGAACGCCCCGAAGTGCCCGTGCTGTGCCTGACATCGGATCTTGTCGTGGCGCGCCGGTTGCAGCTGTCCTATGGCGTTTATCCCGTGCATACCGAAGACGTCGATAATTTCGGCGACATGGTGAAAAAAGCCGCAGTCCTCGCGCTCGAACATAAAATCGCCGAAAAAGGCCAGCGCCTCGTCATCACCGCCGGCGTCCCCTTCGGCACCCCCGGCTCGACCAACGCGCTCAGGATTGCGTGGGTGGAATGACGTTCCCGCGCGCAAAAATTTTTGCGCTATCTTTAATTCTAAGCTTATCTGTGAGTAATATTTCTCAGGCGTGCATCGTTACGCACGACAGAGCGGGCGATATCAAAACACTTTTGGAACAAATTCACATAGACGATAAAGTAGCGATAGCGGAAGTTTTGGATGTAGAACAGCTTGGCGAGCTTATGCCCGGTACAGTTTTTCAACAAGTAACAACATACAAAGTTATCCATCCTGTTCAGAATGCCTTGGCTGGCGAAGTTTATAAAACACCTCCGGAAGAATGGATACCTTGCGGGGAAGAGCCCAAGCGTGACGAAATTAGGTTCATCGTCTATCAGGACAAAAAGGCGGCACTAAGCCTTGTTCTTCGATATAACAACGATTTAGATTGGCGCACGCACCCGGACGTTGAATTCGTTCGAAACCAATACAGCTTTAACATCGATGGCGTAGAAAAGAAAAACCATGCTGTGCAGCCCCCTCCTATAAGCACCTGGGGTGTCATCGTCATCGCGCTAACTGTTTTTATTGCTTGGTTATTCGCCAGAACACGCTTTAAGCGTGGTTAAACAGGAACTAAATTGATCTGCACAAAAATGCCTTAATTTTGCCTTGCCGCCGTCATAATTCGACTCCGGTCCCTGTGTTATTGTGGGGGATAAACTGGATACAAAATTATTGAAGGTGCAGAATGGATTTTAAGGCGTTTATCCGGCGGTTTCAGGTTGAGTATATTTACAATGTTTTGAAGGAAGCGTTTATCCGCTTCCCCCTTTCCGTCCTCTGCGCAAGCGGCGCGACCGTTATCTCTATCCTTGATACGCATGACGTTTCGTTCCTGAGCGACGATGCGATTTACCGGCTGATGACGTTTTTTGCCAACGGCTTGGCCCTGTTCACGGCGGCGGGCCTGTATGCCGAAAGCGTCAGCCTTGATAGGACACGGAAATGGCTGTTGATGGCGCTGGGCGCGGGTGTGGCAGCGGCGTTTGCCTTTATTCCCGACCATTTCACATCGGCGCAGCTGTTTTTCGGCTTTGCGGTCGCATTGTCGATGATGTTCGCGCCCTATATCGGGCGTAAATCATCGGAAGAAAGCCTGTGGCAGTTCAATTACCTGAACGGTGTCGGGCTGGCGGTGGCGGGCATTTCGACGCTTGTTCTCTGCCTTGGTCTCTTCGCCATCATCTGGTCGATGGAATACCTGTTCCCGATCCTGGAAATTCCCTCGCGGTTCTACGGCGATATCTGGATTTTCGGCGCGTTTTTCTTCGGCCCCGTCGCCTTCATGTACCAGATCCCGCGCCAGTTCGATTTTCTGGCGATGGATTGCGAAATGCCAAAGGGTGTTTCGTTTATCGCCAATTTCCTGGTCGTGCCTCTGGTGCTGATTTACACCTTTATCCTGTATGTCTATTCCGCGAAGATCGTCGCGCTGTGGGAATTGCCCAAGGGCAATCTTGCATATCTTGTGACGGGTTTCGGCGCGGCGGGCGTGGCGGCGCGGCTGGCGGTGTTTCCCATGCGGCATACAGGCACGATATTGCTGCAGCAGTTTTATAAATATTTCCCTTACCTGCTGCTGATCCCCCTCGCCCTGCTGACGCTCGGCATTTACACGCGCATCAGCCAGTATGGCGTGACGGAGGAACGCTATGCGATTGCGCTGGCGCTTGTCTGGCTGGGCGGATTGACCGCATGGCAGATTGCCCGCCCGCGTGTGCAGCACCTGAAACAGGTGCCGATGGCTCTGGCGGCGTTGATGTTCATCGCATCCTTCGGCCCGTGGGGCGCGGTTGCGGTATCGGAAAACAGCCAGCTGGCGCGGCTGGAAGGCCTGCTGTTGCAAGCGGGCGTCAAATCCCCCGGCGGTGCCTATGCGCCTGTCACAGCCGATGTGCCGTTTGAAACGCGCAAGGACATCAGCTCTGTCCTGTCCTATTTCTACGAAGACCAGAAACAGGAACGCATCGCCCATATCGAAGCGCCGTTCCGCGCGGCGATCAAGGCCAAAGACAAGAATTACGATATGGACGAAGCCGGAACACGCTGCGGCAGCCGCAGCTTCACGCGCTGCTGGAATTATTGGGGGCGTACGGAAAAGCTGATGGAAGCGATGGGAATGGAATACGTTTATCCCTATTCCACGTCCGATCAGGAGCTGGAGTTTTCATCGCGCGCCAACGGCCTTGATTGGTCGGCGGATGTGCCGACCAGGGTGTCGGGTTATGATTACCTTGTGCGCTTCTACGCCTATTCCTACAACAACAGCGACTGGACGACGGAAAAAATATTCCGCGAGAACGGCGCGGATGTCATGAGCGCGAAATTTTACATGACCAAGGACGGCAAATTCACCGCGACGCTGAAGGACGGGCGGCAGGTGGCGTTCGACCTGATGCCGCTGCTGGCGCAACTGTATAAGGAAAAACTGAAGGAAGTGCCGGAGGCGCAATACCCGCGCATGATCCTGCAGGCCGAAAACGCCGGATTGCGCGTGCAGCTGCGCATCAGCGAATTGCGCGGCAAGATCGTGAAGGACGGAATCAATTTTGACGGTGCATCGATGATGGTGTTGATCGCGCCGTAATGCAACGCTGTCACTCCGGCGAAAGCCGGAGTCCACGGACGATTCTTTTCGGTCATAACAGCTACCTGACAGTTCTTTGTCTTATACGCCGTCCGTGGATAGCGGCTTTCGCGGGTATGACAATGAAATAGGTATTCAAACACCGCAAACCGTTAAAAACACGCTATTGCAAATAGCCGCTTGACATATACTCTTAACCTAGATATGTTATGCTCTTATTGAGAATATATTACAATCTCATCGAGCATAAGAGGGTGTCATGCAATCCGCCGTAAAAATCAAGCAATCCCCCGTTTTAACGCCGCATGAACGCCTGAACGCGCTGCTGGAAAATGCGGGCGTATCGAAAACGGTCTATAGCTATGTGATGCCGGAGACGGAAGCGACGCTGGACGCCCTGCTGGATGGCAACCGCGACGCGCTGCACGGCATGTACCGCGAGGCATGGACGCAAAAACAAGATGCCATGCACGAAGAATTTTTCGCGACATGGAAAAAATGGTCGTCGCCCGTCGTGAAATTCAACGACAGCGAATTCCCCTGGGTCTATACGACCGGCGGGGCGAGCGAGGCGCTGCGCGAAGCGATCTATGCCTATGGGCACGAGGCGCGGGTACAGGGTTTCACGCCCGCCATCCATGTGTTTGTGGGTGATTACGAAGGATTCGCGGCCTATGCGCAGGCGGCGGGCATTCCCGTTGTGGCACATCACCGCCGCGACTGGCATGCGGCGATTGAAAAGATCGGGGCGCGCGACCAGTTTTATATCAGCCAGCCGGCCGCGATCGACGGCAATGTCTGGGGCGATTTCGATGCGTTCGTGAATACACTATACAAGCACCGCCCGACCGCGCAGCTGATGCTGGACCTGACCTATGTCGGTTGCGTTGCGCGTTCATTTACGGTCGAGGCCTTCGCGCCCAATATCCGCGCGATATTCTTTTCGCTCAGCAAGCCGATGGGCGTTTATTACCACCGCGTGGGCGGCATGCTGTCGCGCGGGGCGTATCCCGGGCTGTTCGGCAATAAATGGTTCAAAAATTTGCTGTCGCTGAAACTGGGCACGAGGCTGATGCAAAAATACGGCGTGCATGAACTGCCGCGCAAATATGCGGCCATCGGGCAGATGCCGGCGATTGCGAAGACCAAACGCATCCTTGGCCTCGACCTTGTGCCTGCGGATGTTTTCCTGCTGGCGGCGGCGGCCTATGACGGCAAAGGCGACGAACTGGCGCAATACCTTGTGCGCGGCGGGGCGGGCGAGGAAAAACTGCGCCTGTGCCTGACGCCCACCATCGCGGCGCTGGTCAATCCGGATATTGATTCAACCGTACGCGCCCGGGCGCATGAAGGGGTTGGAGGCCGCACATGAAAAATATCGAACTGGTTTTCGACCGTAACGATATCCACGACCATATCCGCAGCCTGTGGAAGACGCCGGAATTCAAGCATTCCCATGCGTCTGGCGGGCTGGTGAGCCAGATCATCGACCGGTATGCGAGTCTGCCGCGTTTTTTTTATGACATGAGCGACGACCGGCTGGAGCGCGCACATTTTTCCGTCTGGTGGTCGGGCGTGGCCTATCGCAGTTACAATCAGGACACCTGCAGCGATTTATACCTGCTGCACGAATTCGCGCATGGCGCGGATATGGTGCATATCGCGGGCGCGCATTCCGAAGGTTTCCGCCGCAAGATGCAGGACAACGAATTGATGGCCAGCACGCTGACCGAAATCGTCGCCTATTTCGACATGCCCACCTTGCGCCCGCGCACATTTAACGGGCCGATCTTCGCCGACCGCTTCATGAACGACCCGGCCTTGCAGGCGATGTGGCGGGATGACCCGAACCGACTGGTGCAGGAATTATATTTCCGCCGCCGCAACGCCATGTTCTATCCCGACCGCAATGATCCCATCGAAATGTGGCTGCACGGATTTACCACGCAGAACGACAAATGGTTCCGCATCTGGGGGCTGCGCTATGACGCGGTGGAGGTGGCGATGGAAAAATTCAGCCGCCGCGCCTTCGCAGGCGACCGCAAGGGCGCGCTGCTGGAGCTGATGGAATGGCTCGATAAAAACAGCACTAACGGCGTTCCTTTCCGCACCGAAGCGGAGAAATTCGCCGATGTATATTGGGAAAAGCGCGATATGGCGACGGTGATGGCGGCTTAGGGCTTCGGCGCGGCGGCGGCTTCAAGCGCACGAAGGTCTGGAGGCCCTGCTTCAGTGCTTCGCGTTTCGCTTCGCCCATTTCAACCAGCACCTGCGCTAGTTTTTCGGGGCCGAGATCGGCGATCACGCCGCGGTTGTCGTTGATGCGCAGATGATCGTGGTGGTTGTCACCTCCCAGATCGCGCGGGCCGAGCAGCGCATGCGTGATGTCTGCGACCGACAGGGACGGCATCGAAAATTCGCGCGGCAGCGGTTCCAGTTTATCCAGCATCGCGCCCAGCGTGCCGGGCTTGGCCTTCGGCCCTTTGCGCTTCTCGCGCTTGTTCGCCAAGATGTCGTCGATGCTTTCTTCGATGCGCGCGAATTTGGCGAAGGTATCCACCAGCGTGCCCTGCACCTGAACCGTAATGCCGGCCAGTTTGTATTTTTCGCCTTTGATCTCGCGCATGGATGTCTCCTGAAAAAATGCTGTTCTTTATATAAGGGGAAGACTCGCCGTTGGTGATCGGCGGTTGAGGCAGAGATTACGCCAGCATTTCCGTAACGTCAAGCGCGGCGGGCATCTTGTAATATACTGAATTATCTCACTAATTTGCAGCATTATCGCCCTTCACCCTCCCTTAACCTGCGTTATGTATAATATGCACAAGGGAATTCAGGGGAGTTTCAGGGTGATGAAAGCCTTGATGGACGGGTTTGTTTCCGCCGCATTCAATTCAAAGGTCGCGCATGATTTGCGCGCGGCATCCCTGAGTGTCGATATGCTGCAGGCATTCTATCGGCGCGAACATGCCACCGTTACGCATCTGGCATCGCAGGGCGCGCGCTTCACGCCCGAGATGCTGCAAGTGGCGATCGGATTCCGCGACCAGCATCTGACGCGCGCATGTTTAGACGGAAATGTTTTGCCCAACGAAGCGATGGTGAAATTCGCCATCGACTGCCGCGACGCACCGCTGGCCGATATGCTGATGCAGAAAATTCCCGCGCATGTGCAGGACCTGAAAAACTACGCGCAGAAACGCGGCGAAGAAACCGCGCCCGTGATGCTGGACGAACACATCATCTGACATTTCTTATTCCATTTTTTGTTTTCCGAAAATGTTTTTCACAACATCTTGTGCCGAAAAATTTTGCGCTGCGCAAAATCTTGATGACAGGCGACTCAGTTTGGCGTATATTTCAATTAAGGCTTTGTTAAGGTTTTTTCAGGGAGAACCGATTACTTGGACCTCATTCGACTGAACGTCTTCCCACCCAGGCGCGGCACCGAAATCCTGCCGCAACTGATTATCGCAACGGCCCGCACGCGCATCGTCAAATCGACAGCAACCTCCCCTTGGGAGGTTTTTTTGCGCCCGGAACATGCCGAGAAGTTTTCCATCCATTACCGCCCACACAAGAAAACTTCAAAAAAGAACACTGAACCACAGGGGAGAAAATAACCATGGCCAAGAAATCAAAAGTTTCGAGCTACAGCGCGAACCGCAGCCCGTCGATCGAGCGCGTACACCAGCTGTTCGGCGGCCATTGGGACCCGCTGGAGGCGCAGGGCAAGCAGAGCAGCAGCCACGGCGCGCAAGGTTTCGTGAAAGAAGTGAAGCCCCGCAGCGACGGCCAGAAAAAGCTGATGGAGGCGATCGACAAGCATAATCTTGTCTTCGCGATCGGCCCCGCCGGCACGGGCAAGACATATCTTGCGGTCACCGCCGCGGTCGAGGCGTTTCTGGACGGCAAGGTCGACCGTATTATATTGTCGCGCCCTGCGGTGGAAGCGGGTGAAAAAATCGGCTTCCTGCCGGGCGACCTGCAGGACAAGATGGCGCCTTACCTGCGCCCCCTTTACGACGCCTTGCAGGACCGCATGGGGCTGAAACGCCTCAAGCAGTGCATCGATTCAGGCGAGATCGAGATTGCGCCCATCGGTTACATGCGCGGCCGCACGCTGAACAAGGCCTTCGTCGTAATCGACGAGGCGCAGAACTGCACCTATGCGCAGATCAAAATGATCGTCTCCCGCCTTGGCTGGGGATCGACGATGGTCATCACGGGCGACCCCGACCAGTCGGACCTGCTGGAAGGGATTTCGGGCCTGCGCGACATGTCGAAAAAACTCTCATCGGTCGAGGGGATCGGCGTCGAATACCTGACCCAGACCGACATCGTGCGCCACCCGCTGGTGGCCAAGATGCTGGAAGTGATCTGATCTTTTAAGTTTCTGCACACCTGACGTCACTAGCCTTTCTATCTATGGCTCCTATCCTTGCAAAGCCCGGCTGAACCCTTCAGCCGGGCTCTTTTTTTGTGGCGGGCGTTGTGGGATAGTGGTTGTCATGAAACAGGGCACTTTCACGCCGCGCGGCGGCAATCCGCTGAGTTACAACGCCACCCGCGGCAAGTCGAAAACCTTGCCGGGCGTGATGTTCATGGGCGGTTTCCGCTCCGACATGACGGGCACCAAGGCGACCTTCCTCGAGGCGCAATGCGCGCGCCGCCACCAGTCATACCTGCGCTTCGATTATTCCGGCCACGGCACATCGGGCGGCGTGTTCGAGGAACAGAATATCAGCAGCTGGCTGCGCGACAGCGAAGCCGTGTTCGACAAGCTGACCGAAGGCGACCAGATCATCGTCGGGTCGTCGATGGGCGGCTGGCTGGCCTTGCTGCTGGCGCTCAGCCGGCCGGAGCGCATCAAGGGCCTTGTGCTGCTGGCCCCTGCCCCCGATTTTTCGGAGGATATCTATCACAACGAATTCGGCGAGGAAGAACGCCGCCATCTGGCGCAGAAGGGCATCATTTACCGCGCCAGCGATTACGGCGATCCGTACCCGCTGACGAAACAGCTGTTCGAGGATGGCAAGAAAAACCTGCTGCTGACCGGCCGCATCGTGCTGACCATGCCGGTGCGCATCATCCACGGCAAGAAAGACGCAGATGTGCCGTGGGAAAAAAGCGTGACGCTGATGGATAAGCTGCGGTCGCCCGATTACAAGGCGATCTGGGTCAATGACGGCGACCACCGCCTGTCGCGGGATTCCGATTTGAAGCTGATCGATGAAACGGTTGCCGAACTGTCGCAGCTGAAACGGCTGGAGGCCGCGCAGGCCTGAGGATTAATAGCGCGACTTGTACCCGCCCGCCTTGCCGCCCTGCAAAACGAAAATCAGGCGGTAGATGAGGTAGAAAGTAAGCGCAGGCGCGAAGAACACCAGAAACCCGGGCAATGCCTCGATCTTGGCGCCGGTCGGGCCCACTTTAATCATCAGGCTGTGGAAATCGTTATAAAGGCCGGGCGCGATTTTCTTGAACCATTCGGTGGTCGTCTGCATCTTGATCGTATTCTTGACGAACCAGAAATAGCACAGGTCGTAAATGAACATGCAGGCAGACGGGATCATCAGGATCTTGCTGGTGGCCTGAAAGAATTCCAACATTTTTAGGTCTCTCCATCTTTATTGCCGGCATCGACGCCGATGACATCCGCCCAGTTGAGGGGCGCTTTGACTTGCTGATCCGCGGCCTTGGCCAGTTGCTCAACCGCGGGCGCCGGATCCCAGGGCGGCGACATCATGGGGGGCTGCTGCTGCACAGGCGGCGGCTGCACGGGGGCGGCGGGCGGCGCCGCAGGCGCTTCGTTGCGCGCTTCGGCGACCGCGTTCGGGCCGACGGTGGCGGAAGCGCCGCCGATAACATCCATCCACGAAATCGGCGCGGGCAATGCGGCGGCGGAGGCGGCAACCGCCGCTTCCTTGGCGGGCGCGCCGCCGGCGCTGATGACGTCTTCCCACGACACAGGCTTGGGTGCTTGCGCGGCCTGCGCGGCGGCCTGCGCCTCGGTGACGGGCGGATCCTTGCGGATGCTGCTGGACGACGCGTCGGCAGCGCCGATCACCTGCATCCAGTTGAGCGGACCTGTGTTGCCCGTCGCCTGCGCGACCGCGACGGCAGCCGCCTTTTCCGCGGGCGACGTGACGGCGGCTGTTGCGGGCGCCGCAGCGCCGGTTGCGGGCGCGTCGACGGCGGCCGCGTCTTCGGGCTTGATCGTGCTATGCGCTTCGGCCACCTGCGCGACCGCGTTGATGCCGCATTCCAGCAGGCTGCCGCCCGCTTTCTTGGCCATCGCGAAACCGGCGGCCAGCGCCTCGATATCGTTGTTGGTGCCGGACTGCAGCGCGGCGGGATCCCATTTCGGGTTGCGCAGGCGCTTCAGAACGTCGTTGACGTTGCGCAGGCTTTCCAGCGCCTCTTCCGCCGGCGGCGGGATGGGCAGGAAGCGGTGGACGCGCATCGATTTCGCGTCGCCGATATGCGAGTTATAAACCTGCATCTCGACCACGCTCTTGCCGAAGGCGACGACGGCGCGGCCTTCGGTGAAGCCTTTCAAACCGTCATAGGACGCGCGGGCGCGCTGCTGGACGTTGGCCTGCTGGCTGTCCATATAGGCCTTGCCCGAACCGCCGCCCTGCCCGCCGCGCGAGAAGCCGGAGACTTCGGTGACCAGCGCGGTGCCGACGGTTTTTTCAAAGAAGTCTTTCGTCTGGGTCGGGTCTTCAAGCTTGCCGAACAGCTTGATGTTACAGTTCGCCGTGATGGAACGCGCTTCTTCCTTCACGCGTTTTTCCAGCGCGGGCAAATCCTGGCCGGCGAAGACGAGCGAGAAGCCGAGCGAGCGGGCCTGCGCCGCCATGACCGCCATACCCGCCGCGGTATAGTAACCGACCTCGTCGAAGATCGCGATAAAGGGCGTGGCGGAGTTGGTGGGCTTGTTCTCGATCACGACCGATGATTCACCCTCGACCGAGTTACCGAGCGTCGCGCCCATCATCCCTTTCAGCGTGGAGGAAATGATTTTACCGAGGTTGGCGGTTTCGTCGCCAGATTTTTCCAGCGCGGGGATGAGGACGATCAGGATGCGGCGGTTAAGAACCACGTCGAGCATGTCGATATCGGCCGCCTGCGTATCGAAGATGAATCCGTAGTCGTCGCCCAAGCTCTGCATGGAGCGCGTGAACTGCATGGACAGGTAACCATGCTGCTGGCGGGGAACGGAGGTATCGACCGCGCCGGCGTCGGGCGGCATCGGTTTTTCGTTGCCTTCGTCGTCGAAAACGTGATCGACATAGCCGGGCAATTCGTTCAGGTAACCGCGCACGGCGACGCGCAGCGAATCCGGCACCGCCGCGTCGCGGCTGAGTTTAATGACTGCCTTGAACAGCAGGAACTGGCGGATGACGCCGATCGACAGCGGAATGTTCTGGTTGTCGCGTTTCCACACAAGGCACGGCATCAGCGACGACACCAGCGCGACCGCGCGTTCTTTCCACATCGCGTTGTCGCCTTCGGAATCAGGCATCAGCGAGGTGAGCATGTTCGTGAGGTAAGACGGCGAGCCCGAGGAGAACGGGTTCAGCGTGTTCGACGGCACGCGGCCCGACACGTTACCGGTCATGTAGTTCATGATCAGCAAGTCGTCGTCGCGGCCGAAGCGGCGCGCCATCGCCGAAATGGTGGACCACAGCGAGGTATCCGCTTTACCGTCGATATAGACGAAGCCCGACGCCCAGCACAGCGCGTTGCAGGCATAGGATTTGAGGCCGAAGGTTTTACCGGAGCCGGTGGTGCCGAGGTAAAGGCAGTGCGTGCGGGCATCCGAGTTGGTAAACCAGATTTCTTCGTTCGTTTCGTGGTCGTTGCCAAGATAGAGGATGCCGTCCGCCACGCCGAGCGAGCCGTCGGGCTGCTTGTAGTTCGGGTCCTTGATCTGCGCCGATTTCGGCAGCTTGAACGGCAGCGAGATTTTCTGCTTCATCAGCCAGCGGAAATAAAGGCAGAACAGCACGAAAACGATATCGCCGAAATACTGAAGCGCGGGCGTGGCAAGGAAGCCGGTCGCCACCATCGCGAAGATGATGGAGGATGTGGAGGGGTCGAGCGCGGTGTCCTTCATCCGGACGGTCCACGGGCGCGCGTCGCGGAGGAGATCCCCGCCTTTTATCTGGTATTTTTCCCGCAGAGCCACGTGAGATACGCTTCCTTACATTAAAAACTTACTTGCCGCCGCCGAACAGCTGGTCCGCCGGCACCGGTTCGCCCGGCTTGGCATAGGGATTGCGGCCCAGTTCCGTGCCCTGCATCGTCGGGCGCGAGGTTTGCTGCCCGCCGCCCGACACATAACCGCGCACCACGGTGCCGACGGTATCGAGGATGAACAGCAAAATGAAAATCGCGACCGCCCATTTGACGACGCGCCACAGGAAACCGCCGCTGTTGGCGGCGGCCGCCTGCACATCGCCGCGCAGCATCGCCTGGGTGATAACCTTGTGCGCATGGGCCGCACTTTCGCGGTCTGCATAAGTCGCGATCACTTCTTCGGGCTGCCCGTGCTTGTTCAGCACAACGCTGGATTTGCCGCCCGCGTCGCGCAGTTCAAGCGTCGCCGTCGCAAGCCCGGACATGTCGGCGCGCCAGACTTTCGGCTGGTCGCCGGAAAAAGACACCACGAGGGCGGGGCCGACGACCTTGGCATCGACGTCTTTGCTTGTGAAGGCGAACATATCAAATCTCCCTTATCAGTCTTCTTTTTTCGCGCCTTTTTTCTCGAGCTCGGGGATCGGGCGGGCGCCGGGGCTTTTCATGTAAGCCTCGAGGCCGCGGATCACTTCGTCGAAGCGCGGTGTCGGAATTTTCTGGCCGGCGATCAGCTCGTTCGTAAAATGCACGAGCGCGCCGGACGCCTCGGCGCAATACGATTTGCGGCCCAGGTTATTGAGCGGATACCAAAGCGTGCGGTCGTGGCCGCGCATCCAGGCGAATTCGGCGGGCGCCAAAACGCCGCCTTCCTCGCGCGCGCGCATCACGCAGCGGAGCATGGCGGTTGTTTCATAGGCGTGCTGATCGGCGAATTTGCGCAGCGCGCCGCCGGTTTTCGGGTTCTTGATGACCGCCTTCACCTTGGATTTCAGCTTGGCGGAAGCGCGGAAACCGCTCTCCGGCGTCCAGCTTTCCGACATCATGTTCAGGATTTCTTCGCAATCCTTGCGCTTGCGGATCAGCTTCAGCGCGCAGGCGGCGTACAGGCATTGCAGGTGGATCGGCAGCGCCTCCGGCCCTTCCCAGCGCTTGCCCAGCTGTTCGGCGAGCGCGTGGTAGGCCGCGTTATAATCCAGCTGGCCGCCCGACCAGCGGATGGAATGATAGGCCAGCCATTCTTCGGGCGACAGCGCTTCGGAAAAAAGCGGCAGCTGTTCGGGCACCGGCTGGCCGGGCGCGCGGCCGGGCATCTTGCGCGGGTCGAATTTCAGGAAGGGCTTGATGGCGGGGAAGGATTTCGCCTGTTCCTGCATCAGGGTTTCAAGCCCCATGCGGCGGCGGTATTGCGTGCCGGGCCCGCGGAAAATGGTGAAGACGGTCATGACCGCCATGACCGCCAGAAACACGTATTTCAGCGGCACGACCGCGATCAGGGTGGATCGCTTGATATCATCGATGGAAATGTCGGCGACATTATATTTGGGCAGCCAGTAGAGCCACTGGGCAAGGTCCTCGCGGCGGACGGAATCCTGAATGCCGAAGTTCTTGCCGTAGATGGCGCGGACGATCCACAATTCGACGATACGGACATAGCGCACGAAATTGGTCAGTTCCTGGCTGAAGAAATGCCAGATCACCCAGCACAGGCCGGCCAGGATGCCCACGACGATCGTGAACATGATAAAATCTTCATGCGGACTTTTCTGCTGCGACACTTAGACCTGTCCCTGAACCCGCGCCGCCTGAACGACAACGCTCCCCTTAATATAGCCCTGATATATTAACACATATTGACTCTCCGGCTAGGGTTTCAATGCCAGCCGATTTATCTTGAAAAATTCCTGCCGTGACTTATAAAAATGGGAGGGTTTCGAGGGAATTACGTATATTCCCTGGCAATCCCGCCAGATGCCGGCGTAGCACAGCGGTAGTGCAGCGGTTTTGTAAACCGAAGGTCGGGAGTTCAATCCTCTCCGCCGGCACCATTTTTCCTTTTTTCGCGCTTTTGTGACATTTTTTTGACGTTAAATACGTCTTTTTTGCGAAAAGGCGGCTTTTTCGATGAAAAATATCGCTGAAAACGGCGTTTTTTTTCGCAATTCATCCGGTTTTCGCCGCCCCGCGCGCGCATTCGACCGCTGAAAGCGACATCAGGGCGTCCAAAACTCCGTACAGAAATACCCCAGAATCCCCTTTACTTGCTTATGTCAAGCAAGTAGGCTTTAGCTCTCTACTTCATTTTGACTCCGGTTAACGGGGCGAAAACAGGGCAGACGGGTGTGACGAACGAATCTAGCAAGCGCATGAAGGCGATCCTCGGCAACGGGACGCTGGGCCAGAAATACGCAGACATCAACATGCTGTTGGGCGATGGTTTTTCCATGCTCTACAGCGGCGATGTGAAATGGGAGCTGAAGCTTCCCAAGCAAACCCTCAAGGGCGACGCCGACTCCGTGGATTCCGCGCTCGACCAGCTGCGTTTGCTGTTCGAGGATATCCTGCGCGACGCGCGCCCGGACACGAAAGTGTTCCTTGCCCTGAAAGAAATGCACAATCCGAAAGACTGATCACTTCGCGCGGATATCGCTGACGCCGTTTTCGCGTGGCAGCGGCACATCCGTCTTGTTCAGCGCGTGATCCAGAAACCAGAGACTGTATTCGATAACCCGCGCCTGACTGGATTTGGACAAATCGGTCCAGCCGAAATGCCCTGTCTTTTCAAATTCGACGAAATAGGCGGGAGATGAAGTCTTATCATACGCGCCGTCCTTTTTCTTGACCGTCGGCGTAATGCCTGTGTCACGCGTACCGCCCTGATACATGACAGGCGCCGCCAGATGCCCAAGATCGCCGTTTTCGACATAGGGCCCGACATAGGGCGACAGCGCCAGCACCGCGCCGATGCCGTCCATTTTCCACGACGACCACGCGCCCGCAAGCCCCACCACCGTGTAGCCGCCGAGCGAATGCCCCGCCAGCGCCACGCGTTTCCAGTCGATGCGCGCGCGCCACGCGTCATCCGATTTCAGCGCCGCGTATAAATTGCGGATATCGTCGCCGCGGTTTTTATAGGTCTGGTCCGTCCATTTTTCGATGTCGCGGAATTTTTCCGCCGGCCTTTGCGTGCCCAACCCGCACATCGCATCGGCATGATCGGGCGCGACAACAACGTAGCCATTTGCGGCAAGCGCCTGCATCAGGAATTTGCTCTGCGTTTTGCAGCCGCCGAAGCCGTGGGAAAAGATGACCAGCGGCGCTGGCGCAGCCGTTTGCGGCAGCCAGTAAGCCGTCGACAGGCCCGCGATTTCCGCGACGGCCGCATCCCCCGCCTGCTTTGCCGCCATACGGTCATGCAGCCGCTTCATCAGCGGCCCTTCAGCGCCGGCGGGTGTCGGCAGCAGGCAGATCATCAGGCATAAAATGACGGCGCGGATCATGCGTATTATACCGGCTTAGGCGGCCATCCCCTGCGCGGCATCCTTCATCTGCTGTTTCAGCTGCTTGGCCGCCAGCGCATAGCCGCCGTCGGAGCCGTCGACGAAATGGAAATGCTGGCTGGCATAGTCAAAGATAATGCATGTCATGAGCGCGGAGGGCGCGGAATGGATGCCGTAGAAAATCTTGCCCTGCCCCACCAGTATGTCGAAATAATGTCGCAGCGATTCTTCTTTTTCCGCCGACACGTCCATCACAAGGCGCAGCGTGCTGTCGAACTTGATGTAGTCGTTATGCGATTCCAGCGACTTTTTATACGTCTTGCCGTCCATCGAGCCTGCCTTGAGCCCGAGCAGGAACATCAGCTTGCCGACACTCGACATCAGCACCGAGTCCCGAAGGTATTTCAAATAGGCTTTGCGCCCCCGCCCGTGCGTCTGTAGCTTTGATTCCGCGGACAGCGCCGCCGGCGTATTGCCGAGCGTCAGCTGCCCCGCCGATACCGGTTTCCACTGCGCGGCGGGGCCGCACAGCTCCTCGATATTGCCGAGCATATCGGCATAGAGCGCGGCCTTTTGCGTGTCGTCGCCCTGCCGCGCCTGCACGATGATCGACAGATCCACGCCGTTGCGCGCGTAAAGCGGCTGCCAGCGGCATTGCAGCCCCTTGAAATCGGGCGGCTTGGCGGCCAGCGCGTGTTTGGGGAACAGGGCGGTGATATCGTGCTTCGCGCCTTCGGTTTTATCCTTCACGATTTTTTCGGCGAGCGCCACGCCGTCGCCCGACAAGGTCGCCTGATAAACGCCCGGCG
>JADYYV010000281.1 GCA_020853455.1 Alphaproteobacteria bacterium
CTGCTGAAGGCGATCATGAATCCCGCTATGATCGCCGCTTATATTTTCGGTGGCCTGATGCTGTGGGCAAATGCCGATCTTTTGAAAATGCCGTGGATGCATGTCAAGATTACGCTGGTTGTACTGATGACCGTCTTTCATCATGCGCTTTCCCGCTGGCGGAAGGCATTCGTGGCCGATGCCAACAAGCACAGCCATAAATTTTACCGCCGCATAAACGAAATCCCGACGGTCCTCATGATCCTTATCGTGTTTATGGTCATCACAAAGCCTTTCTGATTCCATAATGATTCCAAGACGCTAGTTTTACTTAATACTTTAGCGTTGACATACAAAGGCTTCTTTGTTAAAACTTAAAGTATCAAGCCTTAAATCAAAGGGCAGACCCCGCCGGAAATTCCGACGCGGGCGTGGCATCCAAACATCCACCATCACGCCATAACGAAATTCCCATCATCGCAACCCGACTTTTCCCGACTTAAAAGAACGAAAGAACAACACAAGTGGCAAAACCCCCCAGACATTCCGGCCCCCGTCACGGCGGCGGATCCCGTCATCACGGCGGACACGGCGGCAACAATAACGACGGAAACGATTTCCCGCATCAGGGCCCGCAATCCGATGTGACGCCCGAAGAAGAAGCCGCAGCTGCAAAGCGCGACCCCAATGCCAAGGTCATGGACCTGCATGAACTGAAAACCAAATCCCCCGCCGACCTGCTCGCCTATGCCGAAAGCCTCCAGCTGGAAAACGCGTCGGCCATGCGCAAACAGGAAATGATGTTTGCGATCCTGAAACGCCTTGCCGAACAGGATGTGCCAATCCTCGGCGCAGGCGTGCTGGAAGTATTGCAAGACGGTTTCGGCTTCCTGCGGTCACCTGAAGAAAACTACCTGCCGGGCCCCGACGACATTTACGTTTCGCCTTCGCAGATCAAGCGTTTTGGCCTGCGCACGGGCGATACCGTTGAAGGTGAAATCCGCGCACCCAAGGATAACGAGCGTTATTTCGCGCTGCTGCGCGTGAACCAGATCAACTTCGAAAGCCCGGAAAATATCCGCCACCGGATCAACTTCGACAACCTGACGCCGCTTTATCCCGACCGTAAAATCAAGCTGGAACTCGACGACCCCACCGACAAAGGCGGCGGCGTCAAGAAAGAAACCAAGACCAACAAAAATGCCGCCGTGCAGCTGCAGCGCGTGATCGAGCTTGTCTCGCCGCTCGGCTTCGGCCAGCGCGCGCTGATCGTGGCGCCCCCGCGTACCGGTAAAACGGTCATGATGCAAAACATCGCGCATTCGATCGAAACCAACCATCCCGGCGCGTACCTGATCGTCCTCTTGATTGACGAACGCCCCGAGGAAGTGACCGACATGGCGCGCTCCGTGAAGGGCGAAGTTATTTCCTCCACCTTCGACGAACCCGCCGCGCGCCACGTGCAGGTCGCTGAAATGGTGCTGGAAAAGGCGAAACGGCTTGTCGAACACAAACGCGATGTCGTGATCTTGCTCGATTCCATCACGCGCCTTGGCCGCGCCTATAACACCGTCGTTCCGTCGTCGGGCAAAGTCCTGACCGGCGGTGTCGATGCGAACGCCCTGCAACGCCCGAAACGCTTCTTCGGCGCGGCGCGTAACATCGAACAGGGCGGCTCCCTCACCATCATCTCGACCGCGCTGATCGATACCGGTTCGCGTATGGACGAGGTGATCTTCGAGGAATTCAAAGGCACCGGTAACTCGGAAATCGTCCTCGACCGCAAGCTCTCCGACAAGCGCGTCTTCCCCGCGATCGACATCCAGAAATCGGGCACGCGTAAAGAAGAGCTTCTGGTCGAACAGGGCATGCTGTCGAAAATGTGGATCCTGCGCAAGCTGATGTCCCCCATGGGCACGACAGACAGCATGGAATTCCTCATCGACAAAATGAAGGACACCAAGAACAACGACGAGTTCTTCAAGCTCATGAACCAGTAAAAAGCCGATATGCCAAGCACCGGTGTGATACTTTCGATACTGGCGATACTTGTCGCGCTTTTCCTGATCCGCGAACATTTTGTCCTGTGGAGCAGCTCCAGGCAGCGCAGCAAGCTTTGGGTGCAGTTCAAGCCGGATGACCCGTTGATGATCGCAGCGGCGGAAAAAGCGCGCACGCTGCTGCCGTTGTTTGATACGCTGCGCGAGAAATATCCGCGTTATTCGTCGCTGGCATTGGGGCCGATCCGCGAAGACGGCGACACGACGCCTGCGCTCGTGCGGCGCAAGGTGGACGACGGCTATATCGTGTGCCGCGCCGAGAACAGAAAAGACGGTACCGCCGTCGAAACCGGCGAAGAATTCCTTGTCAAAACAGAGGATATCGTCGACTGGATCGTCTATGAGAGCGAGAAAAAGGATCGCATCTACGGCGGCTATACCTTGCGCGCTGTCGTGGAAATTGCCGAACGTGACGGTTTTTTTGTCCCCGCACCCGCGCGCCGCCAGTTCGAGAAATTTATCGACGCCTAGGGCGTGCCAATTGTCACGCCGGCCATCTTCAGCAGCGTCAGCACCCATGCCGGCTTCTGGAACGCAAAAAACGCGCAGAGCGCCCAGGCGACAAGCGTTGTGCCCAGCGCGTGCGTGCCCTGTTCACCCGCTGGGGGCAGACCCCTGTCGGTATTGTTGACGACCTCGCCCGGCAGCAGTTTTTGCAATGCGCCGCCCGCCATATAACGCACCGTCATCCATGTGATAAAATAACCCGTCAGCCACACAAGTATATCCGCCGCGAAGGCAAACTTCGCATAGCCCAGCGCGCCTATTTTGGCGGCATTATACATTTGCGCCGGGCTGAAATAATATCCGGCATAAAAACCAGCCGCGATGATATTGCCCCGAATAAGGCCCTTGATACGCGGCCCTTTGCTGATGGCAAGAATTGCGCTGCCCGCGTATTTTATGCCGGCTTTGATAAACTTGTCCGAAATCACCAGCGGATATTCGCTGGTAATCGTCTGGTACACCTGGCGTTTGGAATGATGCGACAGCCCGCTCAGGATTTGGCGCAATACGCGGTACTTGCAGGCCTGCGCGATCAGCGCCTCGGCGGCAAGCGGCCCCTTGGACAGCTTAAACAGCGCATTGATGCCGGGCTTGATGACAGGATCCAGCACGGGGTCGATGCCCATGATTTTTCCAGTCAGGCCAGCGACACCGGACGGGTATTGTTTGCCCTCGATCGAAAATTCGACATTCGCGATAGGCAGGAACGCAAGGAAGGGAACAACCAGCAGCTTTTGTTCCGTGTTCTGGTTCAGGCGGAAAATTTCTGCATGTTCTTCGGTCGCCAGTTCGCGTTCCCCCAGCCGGTCGATAATTTCCTGCAGGTCTTTCGGCATCAGTTCGCGGTCCATCTCGAATTTTGCTTCGGCATGGAATGTCATGTCGTAGGTATGCGTCCAGAACCCGCTGCGGTCGCATTCGGTGCAGGCAATCTTGGTCTGGCCGCGGCAGATGCCGCATTTCACGGATTTCACGCCGTTGCACGCCGTGCACAAAATCCGCCCGACGGAAGAACAGCGCTGGCACGGGATATACCCGCCGTCTTGCGATTGCATGCGCCCGTTGCCGTAGCATGCGGGGCATTGCGCCTGTCCGGTCGATGCGCAGTTAACGCAGCCGACGCCACCCGTGCCGCTGCAGGTTGTGCAGGGATAGCTCGCAAGGCCGGCGCATTTCGAACACCGGTCCACCACGCAAAACTGTTTTTGTGTGACTTTCAGCGGATGCTTGAACGGTTTCATGCCCCAGCCGCGACCGGGATCCTGGTCCAGTACCTGCAGCAGTTCGATCTGTACGTTTTTATCCGTGACGGCTTCGGGCGCCAGCGCAGTGGCGGCGGCAATGACCGCCGCTTCGCTGTCCAGCACTTTTCCGTGTTCCCGCTTGCCGCTTAACTGGCCTTTGACGAAATCGGGTTTCAGTTCGATAAAAATCGCGCCAGGCAGTTGGTGCACAAGCGTTTCATGACGCGCAAGACGCACCTGCTCGGCCTTCAGGCCGTTGCCATCGACCAGCCGGCCCAGCGTCTCGGCCGCTTTCTGGCTGATCTGGAAGTGCTGCTCCGACGGCTGTTCCGGGACGAAATCCGGCTCCGACATCACTTGCCCCCGTTCTTGGTCAGGTGCTGCGCCAGGAAATCGGCGGTGCGCGCGTTTGCCATGCGCGCCGCTTCCTTGTCGTAGTGTTCGCCGCCTTCCCGTGCGAAGGCGTGATCGACATCGGGATAGACGTGGATTTCGACGTTATTATGGCTGTTCAGCGCCGTGCGGATTTTCTGCTGCGCCGCCATCGGGACGAATTTGTCTTTTTCGGCGATGTGCATCAATAGCTGCTGCCGGATGCCGGCAGCCTCGCCCAGCATGTCCTGAATGCCGACGCCGTAATAACTGACGTTGCAATCCGCATCCGATCGCGCCGCCATCAGGAAAGCAAGTTTGCCGCCCAGACAATAACCAAGCGTGCCCACCTTGCCGGTGCAGCTTTTGTCGCTTCGGATATGTGCAAGCGTCGATTTCAGGTCTTCGATGCCCAGCTCGACATTGAAACCCTGATACAGCTTGAACGCCTGCGCCCATTCGGCCTCGGATTTGTCCGTCAGCTGAACGCCTGGCTCCTGCCGCCAGAAAAGGTCTGGGGCGATCGCGATAAAACCGGCAGCCGCCAGATTATCGCAGATGCCCCGCATGACCTTGTTGATGCCAAATATTTCCTGGATGACAATCACGGCCGCCGACGGCGTCTCGCTGTCGGGATAGGCCGCATAGGCGCCGAACTGGCCGCCATCATGCGCGCTGATCAGAACATCTTTTTTCATATACAAGCCCCCATAAATCCTTCCCAGACTATCTGCTTATGAAGGGGGGTCAACACTAAACTGGGCTTTTCAACCGTCATTCGCGGCTTCGTGTCGGCGTCTGCCGCGTTCATGCAGCAGCAGTTCGCGCAACGCATCGGCATCTGTGACGGGCGCGGAACAACTGCGCCCGAAACAGACATACGCCGCCGCCCTTTCGCCAATCGGCGTCTTGCCATGGGCGGGGTGGTTTTCGGGCAGGCTTTTGCCGTCCTGTGTCTCCATTACAACCAGCCGCGGCAGGGAAACGGATTTGAGCGCGCCCAGCAGCTGTTCGCGCCCGTTCCTGCCGGCGATAACGACCGATGCGGGGTGCGAGAGGAAGTCGCTGTTGGCCAGAAGCGTCGACAGCGGATAAAAACGCTGCATGATATCGCCGGAAAACGCGCGCGCCGTTGCTTCGGCATATTCAAGATAATGCGGCTTGCCGGTGACAAGATAAAGCCGCGTCAATACGCCCACCATCGTGCCGTTGCCCGCAGGCGTGGCCGTGTCATCTGCGGTTTTAGGACGCAGCAGTAAATCGGGCTGCGCAGACGACAGGAAAAATCCTTTGCCGTCGGCATCCCAATAATCGGCCAGCGCGACGAATGTCCAGGTTTCGGCCTGCGCCAGATAAGCGGTATTGCGCGTCACCTCGTAAAACAGCAACGCCGCCTCGCTCATATTGGCGTAATCATCCAGCGTTCCGGCATGCGCATGTTTGCCGTCACAGAAAACATGCCACAACCGGCCGTCCTGCTGCATCATGTTCTGTGTTACGAAACGAAACGCATTT
Organism: Alphaproteobacteria bacterium; assembly: GCA_020853455.1. GTDB lineage: Bacteria > Pseudomonadota > Alphaproteobacteria > Micavibrionales > UBA2020 > JAPWJZ01. The sequence goes on from JADYYV010000281.1 coordinate 5,678, forward strand.
CCAGCCGTTTTCAGCAACTCCGGCACATCCAGCGCCGCATGCGCCAGCAAAAGGCCCGTGATGGCAAGCCCGTTCCAGTCGGCCAGCACCTTGCCGTCGCGCGCGGGCGCCGTGCGCAGATCGCGCGAGGATTTCAGCTTTTTGCGCAGCGACTGCAGCTTGCGCTCGTCATCCGGCGATAACGGCGTGATCTGTGCCAGCCGGTTGGGGATATTGACGCCTTCCCAGTTTCCGCCCTGTGTGATGTCATAGACACGCCGGAAAAGCGCGCTGTCGCCGCCCAATAACGTATCCACCTCCGCTGCGCGCCAGATATAATAAGCGCCTTCTTCGGTATGTCCCGCCGCTGTCAGGCTGTCGGCGTCATAGCTGCTGGCGAAGCCCGTTGCGTCGTTATGCGTGACGGACATATCGCGCTCCAGCCATGCCGCCGTCTCGCGGATGCGTTCGGCGAATAGCGGGTTCTTCGTCTCGCGATATACTTCGGATAAAATTTTCAGGAACAGCGCGTTATCGTACAGCATCTTCTCGAAATGCGGCACCAGCCATTCGGCATCGACGGTGTAACGGCAGAACCCGCCACCCAGATGGTCGTAAAGTCCGCCCTGGCACATATGCGTCAGGCTGTGAATGACGGCGGATTTGAACGCGTCGCTGCCGGTGCGGATATAGGCGTCCCACAGCAGGGAAATAATCGACAACGACGGAAATTTCGGCGCGTCGCCGATCCCGCCATTCACGTCGTCCATGCGCGACAGGAAATAAAGGCCGATCTTGTCCAGCGTTTCGCGGGATACGATATGTCCCTCCTGACGTTCCTGCAATTTATGCAGGGCTGTTGTCAGGCTTTTCACGTTATGCGTGATTTTATCCTGTTGCGCATGCCAGCTTTCGTTCACGCCGCGCAAAACCTCCCGAAAACCGGGCAGGCCGTGGCGGGGCAGCGGCGGGAAATATGTGCCGCCCCAAAACGGCTCGCGCCCGGGCGTCAGGAACATTGTCAGCGGCCAGCCGCCCTGCTGCCCCATCAATGCCAGCGCGTTCTGGTAGATCATGTCGATATCGGGGCGTTCTTCGCGATCGACCTTGATGTTGATGAAATGCTGGTTCATCAGCGCGGCGGTATCGCCGTCCTCGAAACTTTCATGCGCCATCACATGGCACCAGTGGCAGGCCGCGTAACCAATCGACAGCAATATCGGCTTGTTGAGCGCCTTCGCTTTTTCAAAAGCCTCCGGCCCCCACGGCATCCAGTGCACGGGGTTGTCCTTGTGCTGGCGCAAATAGGGGCTTGTCTCGTTTGCCAGAAGATTCATATTGCTGCCGTCTTTCCTTTAACTTAAGTTAAACCTAGAACGGGGTTTACACATGAGCAATGACGAATTGTTTTTTCGCCAGCATATCTTTTGCTGCACCAATGAACGCCCGCCGGACAGCCCGCGCGGCAGCTGCAAGGCGCGCGGCGCTGAACCGCTGCGTAATTATCTAAAGGCGCGCGTCAAGGAACTGGGCATCGAAGGCGTGCGGGTGAACGGCGCCGGCTGCCTCGACCGCTGCGAACGGGGCCCCACGATGGTGATTTACCCGGAAGGCACATGGTACACCTACGCCAGCCGCGAGGATGTCGAGGAAATCATCGAAAGCCATGTGAAAAACGGCAAACCCGTTGCGCGCCTGCTGCTGACACCCGACCAGACAGAACCGCGCGCCGACCAGAAAAAATGACCGATACGATTTTCGCTCTTTCAACCGGCTCCTACCGCTCCGCGATCGCGGTGATCCGCGTATCGGGCCCGAAGGCGATTGAATCTTTCCGGCTGCTGACGTCTAAAAAGAATTTTACGCCGCGACAGGGCATGGTAGTGACGCTCGCCGATCCGGTGACGCGCCAGACGCTCGATTTTCGCGCGCTCGCGCTCGTATATCCCGGTCCCGCCAGCTTTACCGGCGAAGACACGGTTGAATTCAACCTGCATGGCGGCCGCGCGGTGATCGAGGGAATGCTCCGCGCATTGTCGCAGATTCCTGCCTGCCGCGCTGCAGAACCGGGTGAATTCACCAAACGCGCCTTCCAGAACGGCAAGCTCGACCTGACAGAAGCCGAAGCCATCGCCGACCTGATCGATGCCGAAACCGAAATGCAGAAAATGCAGGCGATCGGTCAGGCGCATGGCGCGTTGTTCCAGCTGTATAGCAAATGGGCCGATATTTTATCAACGGTGCTTGCGCATCAGGAAGCCGATATCGAGTTCCCCGAAGACGATTTGCCCGGCGGACTGACGCTCACGCTAAAACCGCAAATCGAAAACCTGCGGCGCGAAATATACGAACATCTTGACGACAACCGCCGGGGCGAACGCCTGCGCAACGGCATCCGCATCGCCATCATCGGCGCGCCGAACGCGGGAAAATCAAGCCTGATGAACGCGCTTGCCCGTCGAAACGTGGCAATCGTGTCGGAAGAAGCGGGCACCACCCGCGACGTGATCGAGGTGCATTTGGACCTTGGCGGCTATCCGGTCATCCTGGCCGATACAGCCGGCCTGCGCGAAACAGATAATAACATCGAAGCGGAAGGCATTCGCCGCGCGCAAACCGCCGCCCGTGACGCCGACCTGAAAATCGCGCTTTTCGACGGCACGCTTGCCGAACAAGACGCCGATACGATGAAGCTGGTGGATGAAAATACGCTGATCGTGTTTACCAAATCCGATATCGCAAAAAAACAAACCCCGGGCATCCGGGTATCTTCGTCGACGGGCGAGGGTATTGACGCGCTTTTAAAACAAATCACCGCCGCTGTCGCGCAGGTGTTCAGATCGAAACCCGGGCCCGTGCTGACGCGCGAACGCCACCGCGCTGCGCTGACCGATACGGCGTATGCGCTGGATCGCTGCCTTTCGACGCAAGCGCCGGAACTGGCAGCAGAAGACCTGCGACTCGCCCTGCGCGCGCTGGGCAGCATTACGGGCCGCGTGCATGTGGAAGACCTGCTGGATAAAATCTTCAGGGATTTTTGTATCGGCAAGTGACGGATTCTGTTTGAAGAATCCATGACACCATAAAGTGCTTGCCAATAAGGCCCAAACAACCTAAGAATAGTCGAAACCCCCAACAAAACGCGGTTTCATTCATCCGGCAACGGCGCATAGCCCTTGTCGGCATTTTTGTGTGTCAAAACCGGAGCAAACGATGAGAATCGAAACCGAACGCAAGCTTGATTTCAACGATGTGCTGATCCGCCCCAAACGCTCGCGCCTGAAATCGCGCGGCGATGTCGAGGTGAAACGCACCTTCAAGCTGCCGCATGCCAAGGTTGAAATTTCGGGCGTGCCGATCATCGCCGCCAACATGGACACCGTCGGCACGATCAAGATGGCCGCCGCGCTTGCCGAACACAGCATTTTCACGTCGCTGCACAAGCATTATTCGCTGGATGAGCTGCAAAAGGCGAATATCTCGGGCGATTTTTCCTTTGTCACCTTTGGCATCGATGACATGAAGAAAATCGACTCCGTGCTGGAGACGCTGAAGGGCAACAAGATCAATAAAATCTGCCTCGATGTCGCAAACGGCTACACCGAAAACTTCGTCGAATTCGTGCAGACTGTGCGCAAGCATCATCCCGAAAAAATCATCATGGCCGGCAACGTCGCGACGCCCGACATGACCGAAGCGCTGATTTTGGCAGGCGCCGATATCGTGAAGGTCGGCATCGGCCCCGGTTCGGCTTGCATGACGCGCGCAATGACCGGCATCGGCTATCCGCAACTGTCGGCTATTATCGAATGCGCGGATGCGGCGCACGGCCTCGCCGGACTGATCTGCGCCGACGGCGGCTGCAAAATGCCCGGCGACGTGGCGAAAGCTTTCGCGGCGGGCGCCGATTTCGTGATGCTGGGGGGCATGTTCGCCGGCCATACCGAATGCATGAACGACGAACAATTGAAACAACTGGCGCAATCCGACCACAACATGGTCGAATATTACGGCATGTCGTCGAAAGTTGCGATGGATCGTTATGCCGGCGGGGTCGCGCTGCACCGCGCATCCGAAGGCCGCGTGGTCAAGGTGGAATACAAAGGCGATGTTAAAGGCACGATCCAGGACGTTCTGGGCGGTCTGCGCTCCGCTTGCACCTATGTTGGCGCGCCGACGCTGAAGCAGTTCTCTAAACGTGCGACTTTTGTTATCAAAAATTCGGTTTAAGGCGTCACACGCAGCAGGAGCGGCATGTTGCCGCCGTTCCTGTAGAACGTCAGGCCTTCGACCGGCTGCAGCCATGCCGGAAGTTCCGCGCCCTGCTTGAAAAAGCGCGGGTGGTAAACGGGGCAGACCAGCAACGTGTCCACCTTGCGTTTTTTCAAAAGCGCGTGGAATGAATCGATATCGGCGGCCGCGCGCAGGTTTTTAAGATCGCGCAGGCCGCCTGCTTCGCGGTGATAGTTCGATGCGATAATGCGGTAAGGCGTGAAAAAGATCATTTCCGTGCCGACATCTTCGTAGGTGTAAAAAATATCACTCGTTGTGCCCAGAATTTTCTGCAGTTGCTGCGTCTGGATCACATAGCGGATTTCACTCATGCAGCCGGTGCCGGGCGCATTGCCCGCCGCCTGCGATTTTACCGATGCGGCGACAGAACCGCCCATATAGGCTGCCAGCACGGCAATCCACAGATAAGGCTGAAAACGCCGCGGCGCAAACGGGAATCGCCGCGCCGCGATGCTGACCGTCGGCAGTAATCCCGCGCATATGATGGTGGATACCGGCGCCAGATAGTAAGCCCAGCGTGCCTGCACCATTGTCAGCAGCAACATAACAGCCAGCAGGCCGGCCAGAATAACCAGCGGCCGGCTGCGCCGTGCCGTACGTCTGCGCAATAAAACAGCCGCCAGCAGGATGACCGCGAGTATCGGCTGCAGCAAGATGGGCGCGTAATTCGAAAATGCGCCTGCGAATAATGGTTTTGCTTCGCTCACAACCGGGAGGAAGTCCGTAAAAACATACGGATCGGCATCCGCCATCGGTCCCATAAAAAATTTCGGGTAAAGCGCGTAAATCAAAGCAGCACCGCACAGGCCTGCTGCCGTAGCGATGACAAAACGCAGTTTTACAGTGTCAAACTGCCGCCACAGCTGCATCGTTACGCAAGCCGCGGCGGCTGCCACCCAGAGAACCGATACCTGCACAATCGACAGGGAATCGTATTGAGCATGCACAAGAATATTTTTAACGGGCACTTCGACCAGCAGCCCGATGGTCACCGTTACAGCCGTCACGGCCGCTGCAATAGCGGGCGCAACAAACCGCTGGCTGTCTTGTGGAGCGGCGCGCAACGCCCCGATCCCCATCACGCCGAGTGCCGCTGCGTAAATAATCAGGCCTTCCGGACTTATCCAGATAATCAGGCCAAGCAACATGCCGGTAATTCCGGCCTGTAGCGGCCTCGTCGCGTTTTGCACCAATAATGCCAGCACCCCGCACCATAAGACGCTCATCAACCCGTGGTGGTCGGCATCTCCCGGCCTGAAATAGTCCGCCATAAAGGGGCTGCACAGGAACAGCAATATTGTGCAGGCAACGACATGGGTGTGGTTGAATATCTTTCGTGCCGCTTTCGCCATTAATCCCGCCGCCACCACAGACAGGGCGAATGGATACCATGCAGCCGCCATCATCAGGCGAAGCTCCGGCGCGGACTTTTGCGGCATCAGGGAGTATAGACCGGCAAGGATAAAATCCAGCGGGCGCGTCCAGTGCGATTGAATGCCGCCAGCGGGTGCGTTTGTTTGCGGCACGGCATGGCCGAAAAAATCATTACCCGCCAGCCAGTCCCGCACCAAAGAAAGTCGAAGCCAGACATCGGGATTATAAGGCCGCAAAGGCGCGCTCAGTGCCGGCCAGCCCGCAAGATCCAGCAGGCGCATCACCAGGGGGATCGAGATAACAAGTATAAAGGCCGCCCATATACCGCGCCGCCGGTTTTCGGGAGCAGCAAACCGGTTCATTTACGAACCGTGAACAGCAGCGGCTTTGCACCGGGAACATCAAAAAACACCAGACCGCCGACAGGCATCAGCCAGCCAGGGGGGCTAGTGTGGTCCAGTGACGACAGAAAGCTGCCGGCCTTTTGGCCTGCGGGACAATACAACAACGCATCAATCCCGCGCGCATCGACGACTTCTTTTGCGCTTGCAGCCGTTTGTGCGTCACGCAAGCGCGCCATATCGCGCAATCCGGTATGCTCGCGGTGATAGTTCGATGCGATAATGCGGTAAGGGGTAAAAAACTGCATTTCACCGCCGACATCCTCCGGCACAAAAACGGTCAACGGCTTGTCGCCAAGATGTTTTTGCAGTTGCTGCGTTTGCAGAACATAGCGCAGCTGCGTATTACACCACGCATTCGGCGCGGGGTCGCTCTTGACTGTGCGCACCATCATCGATGTCGCCAGCACCGCAAGCCCCAGCACGACATAGGGGCGCGCAATTCTCGGCGCGCCGCGCAGCCACGATCCTGTGTCGCCTTTTGCCGCCGTTGCCAGCGCGGGCAGCAGCGCCGCAACCGCAATCGCGGCGACGGGCTGCAGATAATATCCCCAGCGCGCCTGCAACAGCGTCATCACCAGCGTCATCAGCAATAGCGCGCCCAGTATGGCCAGACGGCGCAAACGCGCAGCGCGTATTTTCGGCATCGACAGCGCGAAGCCCGTCAGGAGAACGGCCAGCGCCGGTATCATCAACGCTTTCGACGCAAATTCCGGCGTGCTGTGCAGCAGCGGTTTTGCCTCCGCCACCATCGGCAGGAAGCCTTGTAAAATATACGGATCCGCATCGCCCAAGGGGCCCAGGTAAAAGCGCGGAAATACGCAGTATTGCGCCAGCAATGTTAACGCGCCCAGCAGGCAGGCCGTAAAAAACCGCGCCGGCGCGCGCAGCGGAAAGCGGAATGCAGCCGCCATCGCAGCCGTTCCCAAAACCGTAAACCACAGCAGCGTGACGTGGACAATCGACAACGTATCCAGCAGCGGCCGGTTTAAAATTTCGCCCGCCGGCATTTCGACGAAGATAGCACCGGTCAGCAATCCCGCCGCCCCAAGCGCCGTGAACAGCGTGATAATGGCGCGGCCCGGGCGCAGAACGGCGTCCAGCCCCAGCAACACGAATACGGCACCCGCCAAAATCAAGGCTTCCGGGCTCGTCCACAACATCGCGCCCAAAAGCGCACCCAGCACCAGAGCCGCTGTTCCGGATATATTGTCCGACATCAGCACCAGTAATACGCCGCACCACAAAGCCGCCAGCAACCCGTGGTGATCGGCGTCGCCGGGCGATGTGTACTCATAAACGCTGGTCAGCAGCAAAAGCGCCGCTATGCCCATGACCTGCACATGCCGGAATTGCCGCCGCGCCGCCGCCGCCAGCAAGGCGAAGGTGGCAAAGCCCAGCGTGACCGGCAGCCATGCCGCCGCCAGGATCAGGCGCACATCCATGCCCAGCCGCGACGGCGTCAGCGCGTAAAACGCAGACAGCAATATATCCATGGGCCGCGTCCAGGGCGTCGATATGCCGCCCGCCGGCGCATTCGTGCGCATCACGGAGTGATCAAAGAAATCGCCGCCGGTCAGCCATTGTCTTACCTGTGTCAGCCGCAGCCATGCATCGGGGTCGGCGGGGTTCAGCGGAAATTCAAGTTTCGGGTAGGCGTATATTCCGCTTAAATGCCCGGTCAGTTTCGATGTGCCCAGCGCCAGCAACGCGAATAATCCCCAGATCAGCGCCTCGCGCAGCCGGCGCGGGCTTGCCTTCGGCAGCCGCGATAAAACCGGGGCGCTGTTGGGCAGCAGCATGTTGATGAAGAACCAGCCACAACCTGCTCCGGCGGCGGCGCCGATCGCCAGCGCTGCCAGTCGACCGAAAGAATCCAGCGGCAGCGGCATCACATGCAGTACGCGCGCGAACAGCGCAATATTCAGGATCGCACCCGCCAGCACCAGCGCGCCAAACGGCACGGGCTGGCCTTTGGCGGTCTTCAGCTCGCCGGTACCGCCGAAGATCACGCTGCGTCCCGCCAGATATAAAGCCAGCGTCGCGACCGCCAGACCGGTCAGCCGCGCCAGATGAACCTGCCATCCGGCAGCGGCCAGCAATTCCATGACCCCCGCATCCAGCGCCGCGCATAGCAGGCTTGTCGTCAGGAAACGCCGGATAACGGGATGGGCTGAAATTGTCAGGGGCATGCGCGCGGCTTAACCTCCCGCCGTGAATGGCCGGGTCAGGTTATTGTGCAGCACTGTCTGCCGGTCGCAAAGCTAAACCTCGGGCGCGCCGGCGGGTGCTGTTATTGTGGAAATTGACCGGGGTGGACGTACAGGCCAAACGTACGCCCAGAAAAACGAAGCCCCGCTTACGTCAGCGGGGCCAGTTTCTTGTTTTTCTTATTCTTACAGTACCCTCTCATTAGGCCGAGAGATCCAGTGTTGAGCCATTTTTTTTGCTTATGGCGGGCTTGTAGTACCTAGATATGTTGTGTGCGGATTGAAACCCCAGACTCAACATCTTTTAAGCAAGGCGGTTATACCTCTGCGAACAAAAACCCGCAAGCTATTCTTTTCATAAGCTTATTATTATAGACTAATGCAGGAAAACATTATTATACTGCGTTGCAACATCATACGGCGTAATATAATTCTAAACCTTAACGCGCCGCCTTGTTATAGGCCGCCAGGGTGGATAGTCGACGAGTCGAATCGACAATCCACCGGGATCATTCCGGCGAGAGTGGATCCGTCCGGGCCGGATATGCCGTAACCAAGAAATTACGTTGACGAAAATTAAAAATATCAGTAGTTTGCCCTTCGTCGTTGCGTAACAACGATTCCGACAATATGGAACACGTATCATGAAAAAGACCTCGTCCCTGAACTCGCTGAAAACACGCGATAAAAACAACAAAGTGGTTCGCCGTCGCGATGGCAAAGGCAAGATGCGCCTTTACGTCATCAACAAGGAAAACCCCCGCATGAAAGCCAAGCAGTAATCTTTAGAGTCC
>JADYYV010000282.1 GCA_020853455.1 Alphaproteobacteria bacterium
GATGGCACCCGCAGGGGCGCTGACTGTAATGCTGGCAATGCCGCTGGCCGTATGACCTTCCGAGTCAGACAGGGTGTAAATGAACCTGTCCGTGCCCAGAAAATTCGCGGGTGCTGTATAGGTGAATGCGCCATTTGCATCCAGCGCGACGGTATTGCCGTTGAGCGTCGTCACAATGGTCTGGACAAGTGTCAGCGGCCCGCCATTCGCCGCATGGTCGTTCGCCAGAACATTGCCGGTAACGTCATGCTGGAAACCCGTGGTAAAAGTCTCGCCCTGAACCGTCAGGAACGCCGTGGAGGTGCCGGAGGCGGGGAAGGTGATGTCTTTCCCCTCCATCAAGCCTGAAATCGTGTAGTCGGCCGCCACGATTTTGCCATCCAGCGCCCTGTTGCCGTCAAAAGGGATGAATCCGGCATCGATCGCCTGCTGGATGAATTGTTTTTGCAGCGTGACATTCGTGGGGTAAGAGGTGGCCAGCACGAATTTTCCGGCATTCAACACATTCTGGATGTACTCAAGCGCGGTTTGCGTCCAGTCCGATGGCCGGTTGTCATTCACCCATAAATCTTCAACCCCGAACCCGTCGATATAGCTCAGATATTCTGTGTTGGGCACGGCGGGATCGCCGCCATTCGCGGCCAGCAGACCATATCCGTTCTGGGGGATGACCTGAAAGGAAGGGTTGAGCGATTTGGCGAAATCCGACAGCACGCCGACAAAATCGACCATGGCCTGCCGCAGTTGGTCGATGGTGCCGTTAAAGCCCGGCACCATCGCGCTGCCGCTTTCGTCGAGCAGGTCGAGGTAATTCGCGTTGGCCAAGTCCATATACATGCCGTTGTAGCCAGCGTTGACGGCCTCGGCCACCTGGCCCAGCACGACAGACTGCCATGCGGGATCCCAGAATTTGACCGAATAGCATCCCGGCCAGTCAGGATTTTCCCCCATCAGGAAGGAAGGCTTATTGACGCTCCAGTTTCCGTCGATCCAGTAATCGCGATAGTTTTCGGCCTCGCCGATGCTGATATAGGTGAAGGTTGTTTTTCCCTGCGCCGCGAGAGACTGCAGTTGCCCGGAGGTCATGTTGGTTTCGTCCATATCGACGACGGCGACACGATAATCGATGTTGCTGAGTGAATTATAATCTCCGCCCTGCAGCTGATAGAGCAACGGTAGTGGCATGCACTGTCCCCTGTAATGACAAGTGTCCTGATGGCTATTCAACGATTGGAGAATCTGCCCTGTATTTCATTATCCCGAAATAAAGTTAATGTTCCCAATATGATCGATAAAATTTTCGGCGATTGCTCCGCACATCCGGGATGCGGTCATGAGGTATGGGGCGAGGGGAAAATGGTGCCGCAGATGGGATTTGAACCCGCGACCTCCCGCTTACGAAGCGGATGCTCTACCACTGAGCTACTGCGGCAACAGGGCGCAACATACGGGAAAGCGGTGCGGTTTTCAAGCAAGTAATGCAGGCGGTGCATCAACGGTCTTTTCAAAAAATTGTTTAAAATCAAGGCATCAGCGCGGCGGGGTTGCTTTATTAACCAGCGGCATGCCAATTTGGGCGGAAATAACGGAGTAGAATGCCCATGATCGACCCGAAACAATTCTTTGCCGATAACCCCGATGTCGAAACGCTGGAAGCGTTTGTCGTCGATGTCAGCGGCATCCTGCGCGGCAAGAAAATGCCCCGCCAGAACGCCGACAAGCTGTTCAAGGGCGGCGTGCGCATGCCGCGTTCGGCCTTCGCGGTCGATATCTGGGGGCAGGACGTTCCGGCGGCGCAGCTCATCATCGAAACGGGCGACAATGACGGCGTGTGCTATCCGGTCAAGAATTCGCTGCGCATGGTGCCGTGGCTGAAGAACACCGCGCAGGTCATGCTGACGATGAAGGAGCCCGACGGCCGCCCGTTCTTCGGCGACAGCCGTCAGGTACTCAAAAAAATCGTCGGCCTTTACGCGAAAAAGGGCTGGACGCCCGTGGTGGCGGCGGAGCTTGAATTCTATCTGCTCGACGCGCAGATGGATGAACGCGGCAATCCGCAGCCGCCGCTGTCGCCCCGCTCCGGCAAACGCTCGAACGCCGCGCATTTGTTCAGCATTTCCGAGATCACAGAATTCGACAACGTGCTGGGCGGCATTTCCAAGGCCTGCGACATGCAGGGCATCCCCGCCGATGCCTGCATCTCCGAAAACGGGCCCGGCCAGTATGAAATCAACCTCTATCACGTGCCGGACGCGCTGGCCGCCGCCGACCATGCGACGCTGATGAAGCGCGTCGTGCGCGGCGTCGCGCGCAAGCATGGCTTTGATGCGACCTTCATGGCGAAGCCCTACGGTAACGAAGCGGGTAACGGCATGCACGTGCACTTCAGCGTGCTCGACAAAAAGGGCAAGAATATTTTTGCGGGCAAAGATTACAAAGGATCGCCCGCGCTGCGCCATGCGCTGGGCGGCTTGCTGAAGCATATGGGCGACACGACCGCGATTTTCGCGCCCAACTTCAATTCCTACCGCCGCTTTGCGGTGGGCAGCCATGCGCCGACGGCGGTGGCATGGGGATACGACAACCGCACGGCGGCCTGCCGCGTGCCCGCCGCCGATATCGACGCGACGCGTATCGAACACCGCGTGGCGGGCGGCGACACCAACCCGTATCTGTGCATCGCCGCAATTCTGGCCGCCGCCTATGACGGTTTGGTGAACCAGCTGGATCCCGGCCCGCCCGCCAGCGGGAACATTTACAATTCCAAGGCCAAACGCCTGCCCAACGCATGGGAAACCGCGCTGGAATTGTTCGAAGGCTCGAAATTCATCAAGAAATATTTCGGCGAAAATTACCAGCGCATGTACCTTGCCTGCAAATTGCAGGAACAGGACATCATCGACCGCCAGGTCAGTTCACTCGAATACGACACCTATCTCAGGGATATTTAAATCTTGCAAGCACAGCCCGCCACGCATACCGGTTCCTATTACGCAGCCAGCGCCAACCCGCAGCCCGAACGCCCGCCGCTGCAGGGCGACGTGACCGCCGATGTCTGCGTGATCGGCGCGGGCTTTGCGGGCATTTCGACCGCGCTGCATCTGGCCGAAAAGGGGCTGAAGGTTGTGGTGCTGGAAGCGGTAAAAATCGCGTTCGGCGCATCGGGCCGCAACGGCGGGCAGATCATCAACGGCTATTCCCGCGATTACGACACGATCCTTGGCCGCTATGGTCAGGACACGGCAAAAGCCCTGCTGAACATGAGCTTCGAGGGCGGCGACATCATCCGCGAGCGCATTCAAAAATATAACATCCAATGCGACCACAAAACCGGCAGCTTCTTCGCCGCCTTTACGCCCGCGCAGATGAAATTCCTGGAACGCCGCCGCGAAGTCTGGGGCAGCGCAGGACACGACCAGACCGAAATGTATGACGACAAAAAGGTGCGTGAAGTCTCCGACACGCCGCTTTATATCGGCGGCATGCTCGATAAGCGCGGCGGGCACATCCACCCGATGAACCTTGTGCTGGGGCAGGCGGCGGCGCTGGAATCCCTCGGCGGCAAAATTTATGAACTCAGCCGCGTCACGCATATCGACAAGGGCGCAAAACCCGTCGCCCATACCGCGCAGGGCAAGGTGACCGCCAATTTCATCGTTGTCTGCGGCAACGCCTATATCGGCGAAAGCGTGCCCGAACTGCCGCACCGTTTCATGTCGGTCTCCAGCCAGATCGTCACGACCGAGGTGCTGGGCGCAGAGCTGACGGATAAAATGATGCCGTCCGGTTTCTGCCTCGAGGATTGCAATTACCTGCTCGATTACTACCGCATTACGGGCGACAAACGCCTGCTGTTCGGCGGCGGCGTGGTCTATACGGGCGCCGAGCCGTCCGACATCATCCGCCGCCTTGAACCCCATGTCCTCAAGACCTTCCCCTTCCTGAAGGGCAAGAAATTCGACTTCGCCTGGAGCGGCAATTTCGCGCTGACGCTCACGCGTATGCCGCATATCGGGCGTCTGTCGGATACGGTCTATTTCATTCAGGGCGACAGCGGGCACGGCGTGACCACCACCCACCTGCTGGGCCGCCTGACCGCAGAAGCGATCAACCAGCAGGCGCGCCGCTGGGACGTTTTCGCGAATATGCCAAATTACCCCTTCCCCGGCGGCCGCCTGTTCCGCGTGCCGCTGACCATGATGGGAGCCTGGTATTATGGCATGAAGGAAAAATTAGGCCTTTAAAGGGCTTGATTTCATAACTCCCGAATAAATCTTTGTTAATGCGCACCGATTACCATTAAAATCGGTTAGCGAAATTTTAGCCACAAAGAGGAATTCGACATGCCTACTTGGACCGGTTCGACAGGCGACGACAATATCCAGCTCGGCGTCGGTCCTTGGACAGTCGATGGGGATTCAGGTGACGACCTCATCGTCACGGATACTTCGGTAGCGTTTGACGACACGATCGACGGCGGTTCAGGTGCCGACGTCATGCGCGGCAATTTCGGCAATGACATCTATCTGGTTGATGACGTTTCCGATATCGTCGTCGAGGCAAGCTCGCTTGGCGGCATCGACCGCGTCATTGCGACCGTTTCCTACACGCTGTCGAATAACATCGAAATTCTTGAAATGCAGGGCTCCGAAACCGGCATCGGCAATAGCGGCACGAACACCATTATCGGCGATAGCGGCGACAACGTCATCAACGGCGCTGGCGGCGCGGATACGATGGATGGCGGCGGCGACGGTAATGACACATTTTACATCGATAACGTCGGCGATGTGATCCTGAACGTCGGTGCGATTGCCGATGTCGTCAATACGGTTTATTCCACTCTCGACGTCGATCTGACGGCGGGCGTGTTCATGGACTTTACGGACGCGACGCTGGTCGGCAGCATATCGGTGGACATCACGGGCAACGATGCCGCCAACTACCTGGTCGGCAACGCGGGGGTGAATACGATAGACGGCGGCTTGGGCGCGGACTCGCTCGACGGCGGCGCGGGCGCGGATCGCCTGATCGGCGGACAGGGGGACGATACCTATTTCCTCGACAATGTGAACGACC
>JADYYV010000283.1 GCA_020853455.1 Alphaproteobacteria bacterium
ATAACAAAAAGGACTCTATAATAATAAGATGGCGGGTGCGAGATGAGAATAGCGGTACTAATGCTTCCTTTATTCATGCTTTTTCTGACCGGTTGCGGCGTGAAGCCCAACCAGGTGGACCCGCCTGCGGGCGTGGAAAAGGGCAAGGATTATTTCCCCCGCACCTATCCCGACACCTCGACCGACCCGAACCCCCAACGGTATGTACCGAAATGACCAAGACCACCGCCTATAAAAATTCCCGCCTGCGTATGGAGGATGTGGAGCTGGCATCCGTCGCCGAAAAATTCGGCACGCCGCTTTACTGCTACAGCGCAGGCCAGATCGAACAGAATTTCGACGCGTACCGCCGCGCGCTGAAAAGCGTGACCGACGATTTCACGATTTGCTACGCCACCAAGGCGAACAGCAATATCGCGGTATTGAGCCTGCTGCAAAAACGCGGCGCGGGCGCGGATATCGTATCGGGCGGCGAACTGCGCCGCGCGCTTGCCGCAGGCATATCGCCCAGGAAAATCGTCTATTCCGGCGTCGGCAAAAGCGACGAAGAAATCACCTTCGCCATTAAAACCGGCATCATGCAGATCAACGTGGAATCGGAACCGGAGCTGGAGGCGATTTCGCGCATCGCGAAAAAGCTGAAAAAGACCGTCGATGTGTCGATCCGCATCAACCCGAACGTCGATGCGAAAACCCATGCCAAGATCACGACCGGCAAAAAAGAAAACAAGTTCGGCATCGATATCGAATTCGCGCCCGCGCTGTATAAACGCGCGCTGAAACTGCCCAACATCAACGCGGTCGGCGTGGCGGTGCATATCGGATCGCAGCTGACTTCGCTTGCCCCCTATAAACGCGCTTACGCGCGTGTGGCGGATCTTGTGCGCATCCTGCGCAAACAGGGCAACAACATCACCCGCGTCGATCTGGGCGGCGGCATCGGCATCACCTATCGCAACGAAACGCCGATCGACCTGTACCTGTACGCGCTGATGGTGCGTGACGTTATTTTGCCGCTGGGCGTGCATATCGTGGTGGAACCCGGGCGTTCCATCGTCGGCGATGCGGGCGTGCTGCTGAGCCGCGTCGTGAGCGTGAAAAAAGGCCACAACAAGAACTTCCTGATCCTGGACGCCGCCATGAACGACCTGATGCGCCCTGCCCTGTATGGCGCCTATCATGCCGTGCTGCCGCTGAACAAGGGCGGCAAGCCCACGCTGTACGATATTGTGGGCCCCGTCTGCGAAACGGGCGACACGTTACACATCGACGAAAAACTGCCGCAATTAAAAGCGGGTGATTTGGTTGCGATTATGACCGCAGGCGCATACGGCGCGGTCATGTCGTCGAACTACAACACGCGGCCGCTGGCGGGCGAAGCGATCGTGCAGGGCAAAAAATTCGGCCTTGCGCGCAAACCGCAGACGGTCGACGACCTTGTGAAGAACGACGTGATCCCGGGGTGGCTTGCATGAATTTAGGGCAGCTTCGCTATCAGCTTGTATCGCTTTTCAGCTGGCTGTCGCTGTTCGCCGAGCGTTTCTGGGCGTCGTTCTGGCCCGCGCTGTCGGTATTGTTCGCCTTTATCGGCCTGGCCGCGCTGCGTGTGTTCCCGTGGCTTGGCAATGCGGGGCATATTTTCGCGCTTGTCGTATTTGCTATCCTGTTCATCGTCGCCCTCACCCGCTACGGCACGAAATTCCACCGCCCGTCGATGAAGGAAGTGCGCCGCGCGGTTGAAAAGCAGAGCGGCCTTCTGCACCGCCCGCTGGAGGCGATCCTCGACCGCCCCATCACCACGTCGCCGGAAACGGCGGCGCTGTGGGCGAAATACCAGGCGCGGCTGAAGGGATTGTGGTCGCGCACCAAGATCCACCGCCCGCGCGCCGATATCGCCGCGCATGACAAATATTCGCTGCGCTACATCGCGCTCGCCGTGCTGCTGCTGGGCCTTGCCATCGGCCAGCGCGAAACGCTGTTCCGCATCACGCAGGCGCTGCACCCCGATATCAAGGGGTATCTGCGCATGAACGCGGGCGCGCTGGATGTGTGGATCACGCCGCCCGATTACACGAATGAAAACCCGGTCTTCCTGGCGACCACGCAACTGGGCGCGGCAGGCGTCAACGGCGGCGTGCAGGTGCCGGAAAACAGCATCCTGAAGGTGCGCATCGGCGGGCTGTCCTCCGCCCCCACCCTCAGCTATGGCGACATTGAACCCGCCTTCACCGAAGCCGCGCCGAAAAGCTTTACGCTGGAAATGCCGCTGACGCAAAGCGGCATGCTGAAGCTGACCAAATGGAAATTCCGCACGCTGGGCGAATGGCCGATCACGGTGCTGAAGGACAAGCCGCCCGCCATCGTGCTGCTGAAGGCCGAACCCACCAAGCGCGACCGGCTGCAGCTGATCTATACCGCCAAGGACGATTACCGCATCAAGGAAGTCTATGGCTCGATCTCGCCGACGCAGGAACTGATCAAGGTGTTCGGCACGAAAACGGTCGATTTCAACATCCCCCTGCCGGAAACCGCGCAGGATGAAAAAACCTTCGTCACCGACATGACATCGCACCCCTGGGCGGGATCCGAAGTCGTGCTGGTGCTGAACGCGAAAGACGATCTGGGCCAGACGGGACAAAGCGCGCCGCAGAAAATCCTGCTGCCGGAGCGCCAGTTCACCAACCCCGTCGCCAAGAAAATTATCGCGGAGCGCCGCAAGCTGATCTGGTACAACAACGTGCTGACGCGCAAGATTACGGCGCAGACGCTGGCCGATATCACCTCCAATCCGGAGGCGTATAAATGGGACAAGATCGTGTTCCTCGGGCTTGGCATGAGCTATAAACGCCTGATCTATGACGGATCGGAAGCGGCCGCTGAATCGCTGGTGCCGCTGCTGTGGGATCTGGCCATCCGCGTGGAAGACGGCGGCCTTGCGCTGGCGCAGCGCGAACTCAGCGACGCGCTCGCCAAGCTGGCGGAGAAGCTGAAGGACAAGAACGCGACCAAGGAAGAAATCGCAGACCTGATGTCCGAAGTGCAGCGCAAGATGCGCGAATATTCGCAAAACCTCGCGCAGGAAATGCGCCAGCGCATGCTGGAGGGCAAGCAGGCGCCGCAGATTTCGCAGGAACTGGCCGACCGTATCATGAAAAACATCGATATGGACAAGCTGATGAAGCAGATGGAGGAACTCACCTCCGGCTCGGAAGCGGAGCAGATGCAGAAGCTGGCCGAATACATGAAAAATTCCGTCGACCGCATGGATTCCAAGCGCATGGACAAAATGCAGCAGGGCCAGAAATCGGCGATGGAAGGACTCGAAGAACTCCAAAAACTGATCGAGCGCCAGCAGCAGCTGATCGACAAGACCCAGAAACTGACCCCGCAAACGCCCGAACAGAAAAAAGCCGAAGAAGAAAAGAAAGCCGCCGAACAAAAGGCGCAGCAGGAGCAAAAAGAGCAGCAGGAAAAACAGGCCGCCCAGCAGAAAAAAGAACAGGAAGAACAGCAGAAGAAAGACGCGCAGAACAACAAGGACCAGCAGGGCCAGCAGCAAAGGCAGCAACAACAGGGCAAACAGGGCGGGGAATCGCAACAGCAGTCGCAGCAGCAGGGACAACAAGGGCAACAACAAGGCCAGCAGCAGTCACAACAGCAGCAAGGCCAATCCGGCCAGCAGCAGGGACAGGGTCAGCAACAAGGTCAACAACAGCAAGGTCAGGGCGGCGACAGCTCCCTGCCCTCCTCCCGCCTTGGGCAGAACGGTCAGAAAAAGGAAGACGGCCAGCAATCGCAAGGCCAGCAACAGGGGCAGCAGCAGGGACAGCAGGGGCAACAGGCGCAAGGCCAGTCGCAATCCGGACAACCGCCGCAACCCGTTCCCGTCCCGCAGGGCTATCAGGCGCAAAAGGATAAAACCGGCCAGCAGCAGGGCGCGGGCGGCACCGAGAAAAAGGACGACGCGCAGCAACAAGCCGGCCAGCAGGGCAAGGACAAGCCCGAACAGGCGCAAGGCGCGGGCGAGGAGAAAAAAGACGCAACCGAACAGGGCGCCACGCAAGGCAAGGACGGCAAAGACGCGCAGCAACAACCGCAGCTGACCAACGACAACGCGGGCGCGCCCGTGCGCTCCGCGAAGGAAGGCGCAACCGAACAGACCGGCATCCGCGGCAAGCTGGGCGAGATCATGCGCAAGATCGGCGAAGGCCTGCCGCAAGTGCCGGAGAATTTCGGCAAGGCGGACCAGGCGATGAAATCGGCGCGCAACGAATTGAAGGAAGGCGACCCGCAAGGATCGCTGGAGCACCAGAAAGAAGCGCTGAAGGAGCTGGAAGGCGCGATGGACAACGCCGTAAAACAGCTGGCCGAACAGCTGCAGACCACCATGATGAATTTCGGCATGCCGCAGGAAGGCCCCGGCTATGGCGAAGGATACGACCCGCTGGGCCGCCGCATGGGCAAGCCCGGCGACAACGGGCAGCCCGGCGACGATTTTGTCGCGATCCCCGAAGAAAAAGAACGCCGCCGCGTGCAGCAGATCATCGAGGAGCTGCGCGCCAGATCAAACGACTACACGCGCCCCAAACAGGAACGCGAATATATCGACCGCCTGCTGAACCAGTTTGAGTAGGGATTAGACGGGCTGCGCGCCGGCGGCGGGTTTTTCGTCGCGGTCCGGCCCCACGTCGCCGGCTTTCATATACGGCACCATGCAGGCGACGCCGACGGCGGCGGCGACATGCTTGAGCGTATGGCCGCTCACGACATGGCCGGTCAGGGCGAAAATTTGCGGGTCGAAATGCTCCAGCAGCTTGGCCGCGATATACCAGCCCAGCGTCCAGAACAGGTATTTCGCCGTGCCGTCATGGCGCGGCGGAAACAGCGCGATCATCAGGATGATCGCCAGCACCGGATAAAACTGCACCAGCGCATAGGGGCGCAGGTCGCCGCGCCCGAGGCTTTCCGTCCAGTCCCAGTACCACGCGCTGCCGATACCGGCCAGCAGGAAGGCCGGAAACAGCAGTAAGCCCCATTTTTCGTGCATGCGGTCGCGGATGACGATCGAAAACAGCGACATGAAGGCAATCGTCATCGGCAGGCGGTCCCACACCAGCGTCGCGTTGCTGGGCGCAAGGTGGTAATAGCCCGAGCCGAAAGCGACAAGGAACACCCCGCCGAAAAACACGGCCCAGAGCCAGAAATCAGCCCCCTTGTGGCGCGGCCAGCGATGATGCGCGCGCACCAGCCCCGCCATGCCGACGACGGCAAAGGCAAGATTGCCCATCACGTCGCCGAAATTGGGAATACCCAGCAAACCGCGCTTGTCGGCGAAGTCGTGATAGGCCGGGTCTTGCGCGATAGCCGAAAGTGAAAACACGCCCGCGACCGCCAGCACGGCAAGGCCGAGAAAAACGGCGACGCCGTGATGATGCGCAACCTTCATGCGGCAAGCGCGGTCGAAATGCGGCGCGTGATTTCCTCCAGCGTGAAGGGCTTGGAAATTACTTCATGCGCAAGGAAATCGAGGTTATGCGCGCGCTGCCGCTGGTTGGCGTAGCCGGACATCATCAGGATTTTCGTCTGCGGATAATCTTTCGACACCTTCAGCGACAGCGCGATGCCGTCGAGGTCGGGCATCACGATGTCGGTCAGCAGCAGGTCATAGCTGCGTTTCGTCAGCGCCTCCAGCGCGGCGTTGCCGTCGGGCACCACCGTCACCGCATAGCCGGCGTAATTGAGCGCGCGTTCGACGAACTGGCGCACGGAAGGCTCGTCATCCGCCACCAGAACCCATTTCGTATCGTCATCCGTCGTCATGGTCTTTATCCTTCACTTATCCAAAATCGTAAGCTCGACCGTCTTGCCGTCTTCGGGCGCGTCCTTGAACGACAGGTCGAGCGGCATATTGTCGCCCGCCGCCAGCATTTGCGTTTTTTCGGGCCGGAATTCCCAGCTTTTCAGCACGCCGCCGTAAGCGCCCTTGAGTTTCACCAGCAGCGGCGGCGTTTCCATTTTCATCGCGGAAATATTGGCCAGTTTGGCCTGCAGCGCCAGCGTGCGGTCCTTGCCGGCCACGCGGTTTTCCGCGACCAGTTCGGATAACTGGAACCCCTCGCCCGGCGCCTTGACGGTGAAGCCCAGCGTCGCATAGAAATGCGCCATCGCGGGCGCCTGGCGCAGCACCGGCTGCTTCATCAGGAACAACCCCGACAGCGTGACGAAGCTGAGCGCCATAAAAACAAAAATCCCGAACTGCGCGGCCGCCATGCCGAGCGGCCGGTACGTCATGACGGGAATCTGGAAGGCGGGCGGCAGCGGATCGGCCGGCACCGGCATCACAGATTGCGGAATTTCGATCGTGTCTTCATTCACATATGCGCCGCGCACGACGCTCTTGAAATCAAGCTCGTCGACGGCTTGCGGTTCTTCCCATGCGGGCACGGGCGCGGGCGTTTCGGGTTCGGCGGTCACGGGCGGATTTTCGTGCCACATCTGGCTGCATTGCGTGCAGCGCACCGTGCGGCCGGTCGCGCCCAGCAGGCGCTCCTCGACTTTATACACGGTCCCGCAGCTCTCGCAGGTGACGTGAATCACGCGGTGGAATCCCCCTTTTTTCAAACAGATACGCCAAATAAAAGTGGCATAGCCGGTTGATTAAGGATAGCATATCAATTATTAATTTTTGAGCCTATAATTATGCGAAGCTGCTGATATTATTGAAATATCAGCCGTGATGGGGAAACAGGCATGACGATCGTCAAATTTTCCAATGTAGGCATGCGGTACAGCACGGGGCCCGAGGTGCTGCACGACCTGTCGTTCGAGCTGCAACAGGGTTCTTTCCACTTCCTGACCGGGCCTTCGGGCGCGGGCAAGACGTCGCTTTTGAAACTCCTCTACCTCGGGCAGCACCCGACGCGCGGCATCATCCATATGCTGGGCCGCGACCTGACGGCCGTGCCGCGCCGCGAACTGCCCATGCTCCGCCGCCAGATCGGCATCGTGTTCCAGGATTTCCGGCTGCTGCCGCATCTGTCGGCCTTCGACAACGTGGCGCTGCCCCTGCGCACGTCGGGGCTTGCCGAAAAAGACATCAAGCGCAACGTGACCGAATTGCTGGAATGGGTCGGCATCGGCGACAAGATGGAGGCGCGCCCGCCCACGCTGTCGGGCGGCGAACAGCAACGCATCGCCATCGCCCGCGCCGTCATCAACCGCCCGAAACTGCTGGTGGCGGATGAACCGACCGGCAACGTCGATTCAGAAATCGGCACGCGCATCATGCATTTGTTCGAGGAACTGAACCGCCACGGCACGACCGTGCTGATCGCGACGCATGACGACGAAATCGTGACGCGTTTCCGCCACCCGCAGATGCGGCTGGAAAACGGCACGCTGACCGAAGGCCCGAAACGCAAGGTGAAGGCGGCGTAGCATGGCAAAAAGCAAACTGATCCCCGGCAAATACCAGTACGATATCGGCCTCGACCAGGGTGCGGGCGCGCATCTGGTGGCGTGGTCAACCGGTTTGATGGTGTTCTTCGCGACGCTGGCGCTTGCCGTGAATCTCGGCCTGAACGCCGTCACGCAAAGCTGGGTGTCCGGCCTTTCGGGCAGCCTGACCGTGGAAATCAAGCCGCCCGTGACGGACGAGCAAAAAGCGGCATCCGCCGAAACACTGAAAAAAGTCTTGTGGCTGGCCAAGCAGCATCCGGCGGTCGAGAAAAGCCGCGCCCTGACGCGGGAAGAAATTCTGGCCCTGCTGCGCCCGTGGCTTGGCGAAAAAGCGCCCGACAGCCTGCCCCTGCCCGCCATCATCGACATCACGCTGAAAAAAGACGTTGATTCCGCGGCGCTGATCGCCGACCTGAACAAAATCGCCCCCGATGCCGCGGTCGACAGCCATGCGGATACCTTAAGCGACGTCAAAACGCTGGTCGCAACCGCGCGCATGTTCGTGCTGCTGCTGACGGGCGTCATCATCCTTTTGACCGCCGCGTCGATTGCGGGCATCGTGAGATCAAAGCTCGCCATCCATGCGCAGGAAGTGGAAACGCTGCATCTGGTCGGCGCATCCGACGAATATATCGCCCGCCAGTTCCGCCACCATACCCTGAAAGGCGCCATGAAGGGCGCGCTGGGCGGCGTCGTCTGCATGGTGCTGGCGATTTTGGGCGTCAGTTACATGACGCATACCATCGACACCGCCATTTTCCCGCATGTGCGCCTGATGCCGCTGGAATGGATTTTGATCGCCGCCGCCCCCGTGCTGGCGGGGTCGCTGATCGCGCATTTCACGGCGCAGCGCACGGTGATGCGCGAACTTTCGAAGCTGGCGTAAGAGGATTATATGTCCGCGCATGCCAAATCCGTACGGCTGCCGCTGATCCTGCTGCTTGCGCTGGCGCTGTGGCTGGCGGGACTTTACGCCTTCACGCGCGGCATATCGGAAACCCGCGCCGAAGCGGCCGACAAGGCCGATGCGATTGTCGTGCTGACCGGCGGCACCAACCGCCTTGATGCCGGTTTCGACCTGCTGGAAAAGGCGCAGGGCAAAAAACTGTTTATCTCCGGCGTGTATCGCGGGGTCGAGGTAAAGGAGCTGCTGGAGCGGTCGCGCAAAAAAGGCGCGGGCCTCGATTGCTGTGTCGAGCTGGGCTTCGAGGCGGACGACACCATCGGCAACGCGAAAGAGGCGACCGCGTGGCTGCGCCGCGAAAACTTCAAGACCTATTACCTTGTGACGGCCAATTACCACATGAAGCGCGCGCTGATGGATTTCGACGCATATGGAGAGGGTTTAACCGCCATCCCCTACCCCGTCGAACCCGAGGGCCTCGACATGAAAAACTGGTGGCGGGAGGGAGCGACACGCGCGCTGATCCTGCGCGAATACATGAAATTCATCGCGGCGCTGGTGTGGCGCCCCTTTGCGGCATAGGACAATAAAAATGGACGCGTTGCGGTCGATCGCTTTCAACTTCCTTTATATCTTCGGGTCATTGTTCTGGAGCCTTGTGCTGCCGTGGTCGTTTTTCTTTCCCAAGAAAAAATGCACCGCCATCGTGTCGAAATATTACGGCGGCTATATCGCCTTCATCGAAAAACACGTGCTGGGGCTGAAGCTGGAAATTCGCGGCCTTGAAAACCTGCCCGCCGATCAGCCCTATATCATCGCATCCAAGCACCAGTCGGCCTATGAAACGCTGAAGCTGCCGTTTCAGGAAAAATTCCGCTATCCCGTCATCATCCTGAAAAAGGAACTGACCTACCTGCCGCTGTGGGGCATGTACCCGAAACGCATGGGGCAGGTCGCCATCAACCGCGGCGACGGCATGGAATCGATGCGCGCGATGAGCCGCGGCTGCAAGGCGGCGATTGACGACGGCAGATCCGTCGCCATCTTCCCGCAGGGCACGCGCGTCAAGCCGGGCGGCGCTGCGCCGTACAAGGCGGGCCTTGCGAAAATATATAAAGACCTGAACGTGCCGGTCGTGCCGATGGCGCTGAATTCCGGCGTGTTCTGGGGGCGCAACGCGTTCTTCAAAAAATCCGGCACGGTCGTGTTCGAATTCCTGCCGCCCATCCCGGCGGGCGTGCCGCCGCTGCAGATGATGGAACGCCTCGAAACCGCGCTGGAAGCGGCGAGCGACAAGCTGGTCGTCGAAGCCGGCGGCGCGGCGCTGGAGAAAACCCCATGAGCCAGCCCGCGAAGAAAAGCAATTTCACCGTTATCCTGCTGTCGCTTGTCATCATCGGCGGGCTGGGCTTTACGGGCTTCAAGATGCTGCGCGGCGGCAACGGCACAGCTGCAAAAACCGCAGGTCCGCCTGTGGTGGAAGTGCCGCGCACGGCGACGCCGATGGCGGAATACACGCGCTTCTTCAAGAAAAAGCAATTCACCCTGCCGGATGAAAACCGCACCCTCACCTATTACTGGTTCGAGCCTGCGGGGCGCCCCTATCCGCCGGGGCTTAACTTTCCGCTGGTCGTGATCCTGCATGGCGCGCCCGGCAACGCCTATGCCGCGCAATACCTGATCACGCAAAAAATGCAGCTGGATTACCCGGCCTTTATCCTGGTCCCCATGTCGCCCGCCGGAAAGATCTGGGCGGTGCCGGACAAGATGAACGGCAAGACCGTCGATCAAAAATACCTCGACAACCAGTCGCTGCCAGATGCCGTCGCCTTGGTGCGCGACGTTTCAAAAAACAATCCTGTCGATACCGGCCGCATTTACGTGGTCGGCTGCTCCGACGGCGGCGGCGGTGCCTATGGCGCGGCGACGCGCTATGCGGATATTTTTGCGGCGGCCGTGCCGATCAGCGGGCTGTGGGATCCGCTGGGCGGCGGGGCGCTGCGCATCGCCACATGGATCGTGCATGGCGCGCTGGATGCAGGGATGCCGATTGCGAATACGCGCGCGCTGGCGGCGGGGGCGAAGGCGGCGGGCGCGCCCGTTTTCTTCACCGAAATACCCGATATGAGGCATGAATGTTCCAACCCACGCCTTTACACCACCGCGCTTTGGAAATGGCTGTTCGCCAATCGCAAGAAAACCAGCGCGCGTTAACCTTCCTTTTACCGCTCCCCTGCTAGGTTGTGATTGTGCAAGGCGAATACGCCGGCCAAGGACAAACGGCAAAAAGAATTCATAGTTGTGTGTGTTGTGAAGATATCGGGAGCCCCAAGGGGCTCCCGAACTCTTTGTAATACATGACGAATTTTCTTGTCTGCGCGCTAATAAATTGTTTACATATACTGGATATACTGCTGATAAAGGACAAAAGGTGCAGGCATGAACGTGAAATTCGTCGACGGTTTGGTGGAACAGCTGAAAGGCCAGACTCCCCTGCCCGAACAGGACGGCAATCCCATCTATAAACTGATGCAGGAAAAAGACCTTGGCAATACCAAGCTGGCCAAGATCGTGCGCGACATCCACGAACACCGCCCCGTGACCGAAGACCGCTATGGCGAGGCCAAGCAGGAACCCGAAAAAGACATCCGCGTCATGACGGACGCGACGCCGAATATCGTCACCTTCGCCGTGACAGGCCGCAAGCCCGATGCCGACGGCACCTATGGCATTCTCGCGCGCGTGTCGATGACGCGCGGAGCGGACGGCAAACTGTCGCTTGACGATTTCCACACCTCGCTCGACCCCACGGGCTACGAAAACAATTCGCATCAATACGTGAACCTCGCCGAAGGCATTTCGAAAGCCTATAAGGGCGCTACCGACCATTTCGTCGCGAATTTCCTGCAAGGCCTGTCGAAGGGCGACGATGTCTGGGGCGCGCTTTCCAACGCCGATTATTCGGGCAAGATCGACAATATTTTCGACGGCGCGCGCAAGGAAGAACAATCAAGGCTGGACGCGGGCGAAAAACCCATTTCGCTGCGCAAGATCGTGGACGGGCGCATCCCCGGCACGTTCGAAGGCTACGCGCCCGAAAACAAGACAAGCGCCGAAACGCGCAGCAATTACGCGCCGATCGTACGCCATAAAAATTAGGCTTTTTTCTTTCCGAAGGCAAAGAACAGCAGCGCGCCCAGCGTGACGATGGCCAGCGCCATCTCGCCCGTCTGCATCCCGTCGGCATCCCCGCGCATAAAGATGAACGCCAGCCACAGGCTGTTCAGGATGTTCCAGATAAAGGCCAGCACGCGCACCTTGGCGAGCGGGCCGATGGAGCTGAATTTGCCGGGCCGCCACAGCGCGAAGCAGGTCAGCACCTCGCCGGCCATCACGATGCAGCCCAGCGGTCTGTTCAGCCTGCGCTCGCCGCTGAGATCCAGCAGCCCGATATCATAGATAAGGTTCATGCCGCTTAATGTCGCCAGCGCGAAATGCGGCAGCATCAGGATGAAACCGGCGATGCGGTTTTTGTCTTGCGGCAGTTTCACGCCAGCACCTGTTTCACGGCCTGCTGCCAGCCGGCATAAAGCTTCTCGCGCTCCGCCGACATCATCTTGGGCGTAAAGCGGCGCTCGCATTGCCAGGAATCGGTGATGTAATCGATGGATGGGAACATGCCCACCTGCAGGCCCGCAAGATATGCAGCGCCCAGCGCCGTCGTTTCGGTCACGGTCGGGCGCAGCACGGGGGTCGATGTCATATCGGCCAGGAACTGGCAAACCCAGCTGTTTTTCACCATGCCGCCATCGACGCGGATTTCGGTCATCGGGTATCCGGCATCCTCCGCCATCGCGCGCATCAGGTCTTCGGTCTGGTAGGCCTGCGCCTCCAGCGCCGCGCGCACCAGATGCGCCGATGTCGCGCCGCGCGTGAGGCCGGAAATGCTGGCGCGCGCATGGGGATTCCAATACGGCGCGCCTAATCCTGTAAAGGCCGGCACCATATAAACGCCGCCGTTATCGGGCACCGATTTCGCAATCGCTTCGGTTTCATTCGACGACTTGATAATGCCAAGCCCGTCGCGCAGGAACTGGATCGCGGCACCCGCGACAAAGATCGAGCCTTCAATGGCGTAATTGATCTCGCCGTTCAGGCGGTAAGCGACGGTCGTCAGCATCCTGTTCTGCGACGGTTTGAATTCGGAGCCGATATTCATCAGCGCGAAACAGCCCGTGCCATAGGTGCTTTTGACCATGCCGGGCTTGAAGCAGGCCTGACCGATCAGCGCCGCCTGCTGATCGCCCGCCATGCCCGCGACGCGCGTCGGCGCGCCCAGGAAATCGGGGCCCACATCGCCGAAATGTGCGCTGTTGTCCTTCACTTCCGGCAGCATCGATGCGGGGATGCCGAGGATTTTCAAAAGCTCGTCGTCCCACTTCTGTTCGACGATGTTGTAAAGCAGCGTGCGCGACGCGTTGGTAATGTCGGTCGCATGAACCTTGCCGCCCGTCAAACGCCAGAGCAGGAAGCAGTCGATCGTGCCAAAGGCCAGCTCGCCGTTTTTTGCGCGCGTGGCCGCACCCTCCACATTGTCCAAAATCCAACGCAGTTTCGTGCCTGAAAAATACGGATCGAGCAGCAGGCCGGTCTTGCGCGAGAAAGTCGGCTCCAGCCCCGCATCCTTGAATTTCTGGCACATATCGGCCGTGCGGCGGTCCTGCCAGACGATGGCGTTATAAACCGGCTCGCCCGTTTTTCTGTCCCAGACGATGGTGGTTTCGCGCTGGTTGGTGATGCCGATCGCGGCGACATTAGTGGGATGGATGCTGTGCTGCGCCATCACGCCCTGCGCGACATATTGCGTATCCGACCAGATATCTTCCGGGTTCTGCTCCACCCAGCCGTTTTCGGGATAGTAAAGCTGCAATTCCTTTTGCGCGATGCCGGTGATATGCCCCTTTTCATCGAACAATATCGCGCGCGTGCTGGTCGTACCCTGATCGATGGCGATGATGAATTTGGACATGTTAAGCAGCCTCTTCCTTATCGCCCGCAAGTTTTTTCAGCAGCTTGCGGATTTTGTCTTGGGTCATCTCTGTCGTGTGCAGGCCGAGTTTCGATCTGCGCCACAAAATATCTTCCAGCGTCTGCGCCCATTCATTGGCGACCAGATACCGGATTTCCGCTTCGTAAATGCTTTCGCCCAGATGTTCGCCAAGGTCGGTGATGCGTTTTGCGCCGCGCAGAATGTCGCGCGTGCGGGAGCCATAGGCGCGGCCGAGGCGTTTGGCCAAGTTTTCGGGCAGCCATGCGTGTTCGCGGCGTATCGTCTTCATGAAGGTTTCAAAACCCGCGATGCCGCCTTCGCCGCCCGGCAGCGGCGCGGTTTCGGTCCAGGCCTTTGTGCCCTTGCCGAGTTTTTCGGTGACCATGTCGCCCGCCTGCTCGCCCAGCTTGCGGAAGGTCGTGATCTTGCCGCCATAGACCGACAAAATCGGCAGGCCTTCGACATCGTCCAGCTCCAAGATGTAGTCGCGCGTGACTTCTGATGCGTTTGCGTCGCCGTCATCGACCAGCGGGCGCACGCCGCTATAGGTCCATTCGACGTCTTCGGGTTTCACCGCATGGCGGAAGAAACGGTTGACGGCGGCGCAGAGGTAATCGACTTCTTCGATCGAAATGCGTACTTCCTCGATATCGTCCTTGTATTCGATATCGGTCGTGCCGACGAGGGTGTATTTTTTCTCGTAAGGGATCGTGAAAACAACGCGTTTATCGTCGTTTTGCAGGATATAGGCGTGGTCGCCCTGATACAGCTTGGGCACGATGATATGGCTGCCCTTGACCCAGCGGATCTTGTATTTGCCGACTTCCGCGCCGACCAGCCCCAGCGTTTTCGCAACCCACGGGCCCGACGCGTTCACCACCATGCGCGCATGGATTTTGTGTTTTTCGTCGGTGTTTACATCCTGCAGCACGGCCTGCCAGATATCCTGCTTCGCATGCTTGCCGATGGAAATGCATTCGGTGCGCGTCAAAATTTCCGCGCCTTTCTCGAACGCGTCGCGCGCGCTCAACACCACAAGCCGCGTATCCTCCACCCAGCAATCGGCATAAGAAAAACCGCGCCGGAATTCGGGGCGCAGCGGCTGGCCGTACATCGTGCCCGGCAGGTAATGGCTGTGGGAGCGCGACAGGATTTTGCGGCCGCCCAGATGGTCGTACAAAAACAGGCCTGCGCGGATCATCCACCACGGGCGCAGTTTGCGGTGATGCGGCAGAATAAACGTCAGCGGCCAGATGATATGCGGCGCGGATTTCAGCAGCACTTCGCGTTCATGCAGCGCGTGGCGCACAAGGTTGAATTCGTATTGTTCCAGATAGCGCAACCCGCCATGGATCAGCTTGGTCGAGGCCGAAGAAGTGGCGGAGGCAAGGTCGTCTTTTTCGCACAGCACAACCGACAATCCGCGACCCGCAAGGTCACGCGCGATGCCGCAGCCGTTCACGCCGCCGCCGATGACCAGTACGTCCACTTCCCTGATTTTTGACACGAGCGATCAATCCCCGATTAACTCCCTGATATTTAAGCGGAATATGGCAAGGATGGCAATAGCTATTATGCCTCGTCTTCGGGGTTTTGCTGCTGATATTCCCGCGCGCGCTGCAGGATTTTCCACAAGATACCGTTTTCGGCGGCATTTGCACCGGTTTTGCGCAGGTTTACGACATCAGTCGGCGGCCGCTGCGCCGCTTCCGCGCGGCTGCGGAAAGTGACGGTAAAGGCAGCGCCCCGCCGGGGTTTCGATTCAACCGCGATTTGCGCGCCCAGCTGTTCGACGATGCCATAGACGACCGACAGGCCAAGCCCCGCCCCGCCCGCTGTCTTGGTGGTAAAAAACGGCTGGAAAAT
>JADYYV010000284.1 GCA_020853455.1 Alphaproteobacteria bacterium
AGGTCATCATCGAAAGTGTTTTTGAAAATGACTTTGGCGCCGAGTTGCTGCGCGATGCCGATCACATCGACAGGCGCAGTCAGGGCGCCGAATTTGCGCAGGGTTTCCCGCGCGGCTGCTTCCGGGTTATGCACTTCTTGCCTCTCTCACGATTTCATCGACAAAAGCGCGTTCGTCTTTCGGGAGGTGCTTGAGCTCATTGATCGTATGCTGCGGTAACAGCTTGTCGGCAGGCATGCGCAGGTGTTCGGCGAAGGAGATAATCTGGTGCAGGTAGATGCCTTGGCGTCCGCCTTCGATGTTGGCGATAGATACCCGCGAAAGATTCACTAGGTCGCCGAAGTCTTTTTGCGAGAGATCCAGTTCCATGCGGCGGGCGCGGACTCGGGCGCCGAATTCGCGCTTAAATTTTTCTTCCGATTCTATGTTCATGACTTAAACCCCATAAGCCTTTGACTCCACAGCCAATCCTAGCCGTTTATAGAGTCAATGGATACAAACTATATTGTGTTAAGATTATTTTAACCCCTTTTGTGTCCTTTTTGCAATTATAATAAAATAGTGTTATAAATCAGTTAATTGTAATATATGGCAATAAATAGTTATTGTATAGTTTAACCAACCTTTGTTATATTTTAATTAGAGAGGCAGCCGGCTGCGGCAAGCCCTCGTAACAGAAAAAGAAAGTGAATTGCCATATGTCAAAAGAATCCCCTCCGACCAACCAAATCATCGTCCTCGACGAAAACTTCGCCCTGCGCGAGGTTTCGCTGCAGGACAGCACCGTCAAGGGCAAGGACATTATATCAGCTGCGGGCTACCAGCCGGTAGCTGATTACGTCCTCCTCCAGCAATTGCCTGAAGGCGCGCTTGAGGGCATCCGCCCCGATGAAAAAGTCTCTCTGAAAGGCCCGGGCAAGGAGACGTTCTTCGTCATCCGCAGCGACCGCCTGTTCTTCTTCACCATCAACCAGCACAAATTCGAGTGGCCCAAAGACGCACTGACCGGTGAGACCATCCGCAAGCTGGCAGGCAAGGACGAAGATGTCGAGGTCGTCCAGGTCAGGGCCGATGGCAGTGAAATCGTCATCGAGGACGAGATGTCCGTTCAGCTCGCTGGCGCAGGCGTCGAAAAGTTCATCACCCGTCCCGCCCGCAAGCTGATCGAGGTCTTCTACAACCACAATTCCGTGAAGATCGAGAAAGGCACCTATACCAACGAGCAGCTGCGCCAGAAGTTCGGCGTGCCGGACAACTACGTTCTCGCCCTGATCCTTGCCAGCGGCGAGTTCCCGCCGCTGACGGCAGGGCAGGAAATCAAGGTCAAGAAAGGCATGTGCTTCATCTCCTTCGTGCCGCAGGGGAATTCAGCATGAGCCCGCAAGACGAACTCGAAAAGCTGAAAGCCGTCTGCCCGGAAGCCGAGCTCTGGGACGAAAACGGCAAGCCCTTGGTCTATATGCCCGACTGCTCCTTCTTCGCGGGAGGCAAGAGCCATAAAATGGACATCCTCCTGTCGCCGCGAAAACATGATTCCGGGGGCTATCCCACCCGCCTGTTCTTCCAGAAGAAGGTCAGCGAGCAGGGCAACTGGAACATGCACAGCGTCAAGGGCCGCACATGGCACGCATGCTCCTGGGACAATGTGCGCGCCGACCAGCCGTGGATGGACATACTTGCCGCGCATCTGAGGTCAATCACATGAAAGCATATGTGAAAATCACGGCCCGGCTCCTGGCCGATATCCGCCAGGATCTTGAACGCCCTCATGCTTTTGCATACGAGCGCGTCGGGTTCATGACGGCAGGCGTGACAACCGACGGCAATGGCCGGTTGTTCGTCCTCGTCAGGGATTATCACCCCGTGGCGGACGGGGACTATGTCCGCAACCCGAGGGCCGGCGCTTCCATCGGCGCCGAGGCCATGCGTAAGGGACTCCAACTGGCCTATAAGGGCCGTGGTGCGCTGCTTCATATCCACACGCATGGCGGTCGCGGACGTCCCGCCTTCAGCGGCATTGACCTTGAGAGCGCGGCAGAATTCGTGCCCGGCTTCTTTAATGTCGTGCCGCAGGTGCCGCACGGGCTTATCGTCCTGAGCGACAATTCCGCGCGCGGGCTTATCTGGATGAACGCAGGCAAGAAACCTGCCTATGTCGAGGAATTCATCCAGGTGGGGGCTCCCTATGCCAGATTTGGAGGTGCAGCATGAGCTGGCTTGCAAGACAGAAGTTTCTGGGCGACGACAGCGAGAAGGTTTTCAAGGGCCTGAAAATCGGGATTATCGGCCTTGGCGGCGCAGGTTCGCATATCGCGCAACAGCTGGCGCATATCGGCATCGGAAACTTTGTCCTTGTCGATCCGCAGACTATCGAAGATACGAACCTGAACCGGCTGGTTGGGGGCACATGGAAAGATGTCGAAGACGGAACGCCGAAAGTCGACATCGCCGAGCGCGTCATCCGTGGCGTGCAGCCGGACGCCAAAGTCACCAAGCATCGCAAGCGCTGGCAGGAAGTCGCCGATGACCTGAAATCCTGCGACGTCACTATCGGCGGTCTCGATCAGGTCAGGGATAAGGACGAGCTGGAAGGCTTCTGTCGCCGGTTCATGATCCCCTATATCGACATCGGCATGGATGTGCACAAAGGAGATAAGGGGTATTTCATCGGCGGCCAGGTTATCCTGTCATTGCCGGGAACTCCTTGCCTGCGGTGCTATAATGTCGTGACTCAGGCCAAGATCGAAGAAGAAGCGCGCAACTATGGAGACGCAGGCCCGAAACCGCAAGTCGTCTGGCCGAACGGTATTCTTGCCTCAACTGCCGTCGGCCTCACGCTCCAGCTTGTATCCCCCTGGCACCCGAACCCTGTCGAGTCCGAGTATCTCCAGTATGATGGAAATGCCGGAACGATGGCGAGGAGCGCGATCTGGAAGGCCATGCAGGGCCGCGCCTGCCCGCACCATTCGCTTCAAGAAACGGGCGATCCGTCTTTTGACCTCCGCAAGATGCGGGATGCCTCTTCTGCGGGTTCAATATCTTCACGGGCAGTTCGTTTTCGCTTCTGGAGCTGGTTTATGGCCTTGTTTGGGTGATCAGCAGCGCATTACGCACATCCTCTTCGCTCCAGTGCAAGCGCTCCGGGTTCCCGCGAATAAGCGTGGAGCGCTTCTTCGTGATCGTCATGCCAATTTTATACGGCCTTAAATCCGAGCCGATGATATTTTCTATGACGGCGGCCTTCAGCACCGTCAGCCTAACATAGTCGCCCTCGATACTGGCGATTTGCGCGACAATCTTCTGCTTGCCCCAAGGCCTGCTTTTCTTTTTCTTGAACTTGTTGGGCGACCATATTGCCTCTACCCACTCCACGACATCGGACTCGACAAACTGACCTGCTTTTTCCCATGCCATGCTTTACCTCTTGGCGTTGAATCTGATGGAAGCCCTGGCCGAAGTCGCAGCCGTTGTCATGCGAATGGCCGCGGGCGCGACCGTGCTGACGCCGCCCCCGGTCGGGGGGCGGATGCCCGCCCGCGAGAGCATCTCACGCACTTCAAGCACGTTGCGGCGCAGGTTCGGCACGGCGACTTTCGGATCTATCGGCGGACGGCGCGAGACCTGGCTTTCGTTTTCTGCTGAATTAAACACGCGATGCACAAGCTGCGTATTGTCGCGCTGCAAAACGACCTTCTGGACATATTCTTTTTCGTCAAGCCGCCTGTCATCCGGCGGCGGCATGACGGAGATTTTCCATGCCGGAAGCCCGTTCAGGGCATAGCTCATGTTCATGATTGAAGCATAGAACCCGCGATTGACGTCCTGCCGTCGCTGTTCTTCTTCTACCCTTATCTGCAATTCTGCGTATCGACGTATATACTCGTTGAACGCGGCCTGTTTTGCTTGGTATTCGCGGGTCTTTTCTTTCGCGCGCTCTGCCTCTGACTTGACCTCAACTGCCTTGAGTTGCAAGGCTTCTAGCGTTTTTTCGATCAGGCGACGTATCCTGCCGCGCATTTCATCTGAAAGCAGGTTGCTTTCAAGCGCGGCCTGCATCTTCGATAGGTCGCCGGTGAGCAGCGCAAGCCGTGTTTCGGCCTGCGCCAGTTGAGCCGCAGGCGGCAGCTTTTCGACCGGGGCAACGCGATCCGCCTTTGCCACGGAGTGCGGCAGGGTGTCGCCAGCAGCAGGCGTGTACTTGGCGAGTTCCTGACGCAGCATATCCGCCGGAAGTAGACTAATTTTGCCCTCAAGCAGGGCAATCTGAGCCGCAAGCGGCGGTTTAACCGCGCCCGCTTGCGCGGCAGGCTTCGGCAGGCCGGGTTCGGTTGCGGTATTGATGTAGCGGGCGATCTCCTGCCGCAGCCGGTACACCTCCGCGAGGTGTTCATCGCGGTAAAACTTGACGGTTTTTTCCAGTTCCAGCCGCTCCCGAAGCTGGGAGCGGACAAGGGCATGAAGCTCTTTCCCGTCTCTTTCTCTAAAGGCCTTGATTTCGGCGGCGTTGAGGGCGCATTTCCTTTGGTATTCGCCAGTCGCCCTTTCCCACAAACCCGCGACGCCTTTGGCGAAGCGGGCAACCCGGATTTTGGTTTCCTCTTTGCGCCTTGCTTCCTGCCTATATATAAGGTCAGCACGATCTTTCCGGTGCTGCGCCGTCATCAGGCGGATTTCCTGCACCAGCGGCAGGCGCTTTTCTTTCGCCTCGGCCTTGACCTGCTCGATATGGCGCTTGAGGTTTTCCGTCATGCGCTCCGCGACATAAGCGCGCGCCTTTTCTGTTGTCGGCAGACTTTCGGACGGCCCGAGCCGCGCCTTCAGATCGCGCGTAGAAACGTCTATCCATCTGGAGAGCGAATAGACCTTGCCCGCAAGGTCGAGCGCAACATAGCCGCGCCGCTCGCCCTGCGCGAGGAAGAAACCGTTTTCCGAGAGAAAACGGGCGAAGGTCGCCTTGCTATCGGTTGTTTCCCACGCGCGTTTGAACAATATCTTGAGTGCAACAGGGTCTTCGGCACGCCTGACGGCCTGCCGGTATTCTTCCCTGCGATAGCTAAAAGGGTCTTTACCCCTGCCTTTTCCTTTTTTCATGCCCTCGGGCATTTTCCAGCCGTATTTGAGGAACAGGGCACGGGAGATGTCCATCAGCTTGAACTTCCAGTGCGGAATATTGACGCCGATCAGGCGGTGGGTAATGGCCGAAGGCTTGAGCCGCAGCCATACGGCATGGCAATGGCGGCGGCCTTTCTTTTCATGGAAGACGACAATGCGGGGTTGCTCAATTAGCCCCAGTTTCTTCTCGATTTCTTCGACAACGGCCTCGAAGTCCTCGACCGGCACATCGGCGTAATCGGGCGGGTTCAGGCTCACGGCGAAGAGGAAGTGCTTGCAGCTTGCGCCCTTGCTGATGGCATAGGCTTCCATCAGCGCGCCCGCGAGGTCTTGCGCGACGAAGCCCCTGACCTCATGGACGGTCACATGCTCGTTTTCTTCGGCGTTCAGCAGGTGTTTCGCCAGTTCCGCAGCATTTGCCCGCTGGCTGGCGTAGAAAATCATCGATTTTCACTCCCGCCGGAGCCGGAAACGCCATCAGCCCTCGCCGGTGGCTTGGCGGTTTCAGGCTTGGAAACTCCAATACTGACCTCTTTCATCCCTAAAGCAGCCATTAACCATTGGCGCATTTCACGGACATTAACCAATGCTTCTTCGAGATCCTTTTGCTGCTCTGGGGTAACAGCCAGTTCCCCGGCATGGACGGCGCGGACGATCTGGTACAGGTTTCCGGCCATGCGGCTGTTGCCAAGGGCTGCCAGCACCTGACCTAAAATCAGCGCGTCCTGAACCGGACGGCGATAGACCCGCTGGCGGGTTTCGGGGGTGTCGAAGAGCTGCATACGGACGTATTCACCAATCGGCAGCTGGCCCGCATCCTTGTCCAGCCGCGCCCGTTCGGCCAGCGTCAGCCTGACCGAAAACGGTGGTGCATACTTGTTAACTTTTGACGGTTTATCCTCGGTCATTTTCGTCCCCCAACGAATGCGGTAATAAAATTACCGCCGAAAAACCCGAGTCCAAATGCACATTCCTGATACCCTGACTCTACCCTGACCTTGATTAACCGGCGTTGAATCACCCGTCAAAAATACCCCCCAAAACGACGTTTGAAACAGCAGCATGAAACGTCAAACCGACACAATTTCTCATGCGGTAAATCTTGTCTTAATCAGATGAATCAGCTATTGATTTTATGCTTGAATCACGCGGCGAAAGCCGTTCATAAAGCGCGGAAAAGTGCCGCGCCCTGACCCTCCTAAATATATTTTCAAATCCGTGAATTGCTGCGGTGCAGCATGACAAGGTGTCGTCGGTATTACACCCCGCAAGCGTTTTGTAACCCCGACGGCGCCTTGGCAAAGGAGGGAAATGCCGCCACCTGAAATGGTGGCCTGTTTTCCCTCCTGTTGCATACCTCCCTGTAGTCGCTGATCGCTGCCGTGGCAGCGTGGCATGAAGCAAGGACGAAAACGCCGCTGCGCGGCCTCGTCCTGGCATCATGCCCTTGGCACTCCCGCACCGCACACCGCAACAATCGCGCAAGGCGCATTGTCGCTGGGGTTGCTCCCGTGCCAGAGACAGGCGCAGCCGACAAGCTGCGCCGCCTCAAGTCTGTGGCCGTCCGGCCATGAACCGTTATAGCTCGTCCAATCCGCCTATTCGGGGGGTAGTTCATGCCCGCCCCGAAACCCCGCATGACCGTGTGTGGACGGCCCCGACGTGTCAAGAACAAATGTGCAGCTAAGACATGCAAGTGTTGCGGTCTTGCGTCCGGCCTGTTTGTGTTATTTGACGGCACTGAACCACTACCGGCTTGCGACGGTAGGTTCGGTAGTGGCTGGAAGCCTCGTCATTGAGGTTTTGAGTGCTGCTCCAAGTATTGCAGGATAACGTCGTTGGTAATGTTTCCGCTTGTGGTGCAGAAGTAGCCCCTTGCCCAGAACCTTTGCCCCCCCAATAGCGTTTGCGTAGCTCGGGGAACTCCTGCTGTATGCGCCGCGACGAACGCCCCTTTGCCCGCTGCATGAAGTAACTCACAGATACGATACCGATGCCCGGAATTGTTGTCAGCCTTCGGCTTTCGTCGCTGGCCTGATGCCAGGCGAGCATTTGTTTATCCAAGGCGTCAATCTCTTTTTTCAGGCGGTCTATTTGGGCAGCCACCGTAAGCAGTAACTGCGAGTGCTGCGGGAATAACAAGCACTTGAGCGCGATGGGGGGGGCAGCTCATGACTTTCAGCGGGACGTTTCTCCGGCGACGCTCGTCAATTTCTGCAGAATCGTGGTAATGTAGGCGGTTTTTATCAGTCCGGAAACGCTTGATCCTTCGACCATCCGTACGCCATCCAAGGACTTCTTGCGATAGTTTTGCGGCAAGGCATAAAGTGCATCGATCTGAAAATGCTAACTTCTTTCCTCTTCTGCTAAAACCAACGTCCTTAACGCCCGGTAGGCGGGGCGGGAATAGGTGCAGATCTTACTTCATCACTTTTAATAAAGAGCTTCGGCTTTTTTAACTGTGTTTTATCAATATTAGGTGTCAGGTCGTTCCTTAGAGCATGAACTTCTTTTGCCAGGTTCTCAATAGACTCTGCAACGTGGTTGAAAGCCGTGATTAGGTCGGTTTCGTTCTTAATAGATGCGGCAGAATTCTTCTCAATCCGCTCAAGAAGTTTATTTCCCATTTGAGCGGTGTCTCGAATATCTTGCAATAACTTCCAGTCTTCATATGCCAAACTCATGGTTACCTTGCCTCCTTAGTTTAGGTGCTTTTATTATGCCTGATTGTTATCTAATCATCCGCGCCGCACTTTTCCAAATTTCAGGCGGTGTTTGGGCGGTGCCTGATAGCCCATATTTGTATTCTCAAGTCGCGACGGCGATTGGTGATTTGGGAAATGATAAGTGCTGCGCGTACCAATATCCTCGAAGTGGTTTGTAAGGAACTCACTCCCTGCTTTTCGACCGAGTTCAAATAACTCATGGAGATGCTCACTATCAAAACAGAGCATGTGTTCAATTTTCATGTCTTGATCGGCCTTGATAAGATGAATATTAAGAGGCTTGATACCAAGATCTTTGGCTGCGTCCGGCCTGAGACGAGAGCGGCGATTATCCACTTCAATGGCCTTGATTTCGGTCAACAAGGAGTTACTGATAGCAGGTTCGGATAATGAAAAAAAACTGTTCAAAACAGAAGCTGGGGAATCGGATTGATTATCAGGTATAGCCTGGATGATCAGCAGGTCGCTGTCTCCTATACTTCTGAGGGCGGAAATTGGAGGATTGGAGCTGAATCCGCCATCAATATAATGTGTGCCCTTAATTTCAACATCACCGATCACGACAGGCAATGCGCAAGAGGCTTTTGCTGCCATAGCAGTTATGGCAGAGCGTTCAAAAATATGCTCCAAGCGCGTACTTTTGTTAGTTGTAGCTATAAATACGGGAATTCCATCTTTGCGTTCCTGAAAAGTCTTAAAGTCGATAATTCTTTCAACGGTATCTAGAAAGAAGCTGTTCTCAAGATTTAGCCCTGCCAAAGCAACGCCGTGGAAAAGAGCGCACAACGTTTTAGCGTGCTCATGGTGATTGCTGGACTTTGCAGCCCTCCTGTACATCTTGCCAAGATAGCCCACTGCTGCCATAGTCTTTTGTACAGCAAGTGGCGCGTTTTTTGCAATTTCGTCAAACGTCATGCTATTCCACAGGGCATTTAAACGTTCTTTAGCGCCAGCTCGTCCATTTCTATCCAGCCCGTGAGCGAGAGCAATTGCATTGAGAGCGCCGGAACTCGTGCCGCTGATGGCGGAAACCTCGACCCTTTCATCTTCCAGCAGGCGATCCAGAACACCCCATGTAAATGCGCCAAAGGAAGC
>JADYYV010000285.1 GCA_020853455.1 Alphaproteobacteria bacterium
CCGGTCGCGCAAGGCCATTACAGCATGGAAAAACAGGATATGGATTACCGCATCGATCCGCGCGGCCGCCCGTATTTCTGGATCGGCCCGCCGCCGGCGCGCGATGAAAACGACCAGACGCTCGACATGGGTGCGCTGGCCGCAGGGCATGTGACCGTCACGCCGCTGTCGCTGAACCTCACGCATTATCCGACACTCGTCGAATTAGGAAAGGTTTTCAAATGAGCCTCCTCGCGCGCAAGATCCGGCTGATCATGAAGTTGCGCAAATGCGGCATTACCGATACCGCCGTTCTGGGCGCAATCGAGCGAGTGCCGCGCGAGGCGTTTATCGACACGACTTTCCACGACCAGGCCTATGAAGACATCGCGCTGCCCATCGCGCGCGGGCAGACGATCAGCCAGCCGCTGGTGGTGGCGTCGATGACGCAGGAACTGCGCGTCAACGACCGCCACAAGGTGCTGGAGATCGGCACGGGGTCGGGTTATCAGGCCGCGATCCTGTCGCGCCTGTGCCGCCGCGTCTACAGCATCGAGCGCCACAAGCCGTTATTGGCTGGCGCGGAGAAAATGTTCACCGACCTGCGCATCCGCAACATCACCTGCAAAGCAGCCGACGGCATGCTCGGCTGGCGCGAACAGGCGCCGTTCGACCGCATTATCGTGACGGCGGCGGCAGGCGACGGCGGCGCGCCGCCCGCGCTGCTGGAGCAGCTGTCGGTCGGCGGCATCCTGATCATCCCGATGGGCCGCGACAAATCGAGCCAGTTTATCTATCGCATCACGCGCACGGAAACCGGATACGACACCGAACGGCTGATGCCCGTGCGCTTCGTCCCGCTGCTGCCGAATGTGGCGCGGAACGATGTTGTGGTTGTCGAAGAAGAAGACGAGGGCAGCTTCTTCAGCGCACCTGCGCTGATGCCCGCGTAACGAGGAAAAGAATGAAGGCGCGGCATTATAAAATTTTGCTGCTGACGACCGCTCTTACTGCGTGGATGGGCGCGGCGCCCGTATCCTTCGCGCAACCTGCGCCTGTCCGGAATTACGGCGCCAGCGCGCCGCCCGCCAACGGCGCGGTGACGGTGCAGAAGGGCGACACCCTTGCCGCTATTGCCCGGCGTTACAAAGTTTCGCTGAACGCGCTTGCCGGCATGAACGGCATGTCGCCGAACGAGATGGTCGGGCCGGGGCGGCGACTGGTGCTGCCCGTGGCGCGCACGCACAAAGTTTTGCCGAATGACACGATGTTCAGCCTGTCGCGCATGTACGGCACGACGGTCGATAAAATGGCCGAAGAAAACGGCATCAAGCCGCCTTATGCGCTGAAATCGGGGCAGGTGCTGAAAATTCCATCGGGGGCGAATAGCGCGGCTGTTGCAAAACCCGATCAGGCAAAGCCTGTGCAGGTAAAGCAGGCCGCATCGGCCCCGCCGCAACCTGAACCGGCAATGACAGCTTCGGCGTCATCGAAACCCACGCCCATGCTGAAAACGCCCGGCCCGTCGCCTGTGACGAAGGCTTTTGATTCATTGATCGGCAAGCTTGCAGCGGATAACGCCGAAGCTGAAACCGTGCCGAAAGTGTCGCTGGTATCCGCAGCCACCGCCGAACCCGCGACGCGCGGCGCGGAAATGGTTGGGCGTTCCAGCCGTCAGGGTTTTATCTGGCCCGTGAAGGGGCAGGTGATTTCAAGCTATGGCCCGAAAACAGGCGGGCTTTATAACGACGGCATCAATATAGCCGCGCCGCGCGGCACGCCGGTGAAGGCCGCGTCATCGGGTACGGTCGCCTATGTTGGGGAAATGCGCAGCTACGGCAATCTTGTGCTGATCCGCCATACCAACGGCATGGTGACAACCTATGCCCACCTGAATACCGTCTCGGTAAAACCGGGCATGAAGGTGTCGCAAGGGCAGGTGATCGGCGCGGTGGGGTCGACCGGAACGGTCATGAACGCGCAGCTGCATTTCGAGGTGCGGCGCGGCAAGAACACGCTCGATCCCAAACAGTATCTGGGTTAATCAGCCGGATTTATTACTTGGGTGCGGGTGTCTGAAGGGGCGCCGGCGCCTGTTCGGGCGCGGGCTGCTGCTGCGTTGCCGCCGGACGGTTCAGCAGGAACTGGTCGGCTTTTGCATCGTAACGGAATTCAAGCGAGGGATTTACGCCATACGCGCCGGGCAGCTGCACGGATGTGATGCCGCCATTCGTCACCACGCTGATGGGGTCTGACGCATTTACCTGCAGCACATTGCGGAAGTCCTTGCCGTCTTTCATGAACACAGAAAGCGGGCATCCTTCGTAAGAGCAAAGCACGGGGGTTGTCACATGCACGAACAACATTTCGCGGCCGGTTGCCTTGTCGTTGTATTTCGCGATTTCGACGAAAGCCGGGTTATCGCCGCCTTGTTGCGCGTCGTATTCCTTCAGCTCGGCGGGCAGCTTCGCGAGAACGGGATATTGCTTTGCCAGCGCCTCGACATCTTTGACGCGCGAGAATTCCATTTCGATGGCCACGCGGCCTGCATCGGTCTCCGCTGCGGGCGCGGTGCGGGTGACAACGGCGGCGGGCGGCGCCGGTTGCGTCTGCGCATAGGACTGGATCATCGGCGTGATAGCGCCAATCGTCACAATCGCTGCGATCGTCGCGCGCGCGGCTGCCTTGCGGAACGATTTCATGAGGTCTTTTGCTTGCATGACTACCCGGAGGAGAAGTTTAATTATATCCATAATAGCACGCACCTTTTGCAGTGACAAGCGAATTTGTCCTGCTCAAGGTAATGGCATTTCCCTGAAAAAGAAAGGGAAATGCCATTATTAAGCCTTCTGCGGATCAGGCGCCTGTTATCTCACAGGCATCAGTTCGCTGCGATCCTGCGCACCCTGGCCGCCTTCGTTCAGCTTCATGCTGGCACGGGCCGCCATCAGCACGTTGATATGCTCTTGCATGGTATAGATATCCTGCAACTGCATGGTGATATAGGCCTTCACCGACGCACGTTCCTGCTGCAACGCACCGATTTCGTTCTGCATGCGTGTGTAGTAGTCGGGGTCGAGGAAGCGTTCCTTGGTCATCGCCAGCATGATTTCGTTATAGCTGGGGTTGTCGGAGATGTTCGCCGGATCGACGCCCGCGCGTTCGCGGATCTCGCGGATCGTCTGGCCCACGGGTTTCGGCGGCGGCGGCGGAGAGCCGGTAGCAGCCGAAGAACCGGGCAGGCCCGAGCCGCACTGCGCACCGCCGAAGGGAAGGTCATAGCCGCCCATCTTCTGCATGTATTCGGTGATCAGCGTGCCGGAGCCGTCGCACGGGATGCCGCCGCAATGGCGGACAGAACCCGGGCAGGCACCGCAGCCAAGGAAGCAATGCACACCGCCTGCGCCCAGAAGGTGGGCGGCGGCCAGCAGGCCCGACGGCGTAACCAAGATACCGCGTTGGGTCGTACAAGCCATTGCACGGCAGGAAGCGTTGATATACCCCCAGGTTCTGCTGTGGTACTGCGTGACGGCAGATGTCTGGCAGGCCTGGTTCGCCAGGAAGTTCCTCATCGAAGAACCGCACGGGCATTGCGGGCCGCTCACCCAGTTGTAGTTTGGCTGGCTGTAGTTGTTCGGTGCGCGGCTTTGCGAGCCGGAACCGGAAGAAATACAACCGGCTTCGATCAGTGCCACGCGACCCATCTGGTAAAGGCCGCAATAGCCGATGCTGTTACACACGCCGATCCTGCCGGATGCCTCGCGGGCGCCAAGTGTCGCCAGGAAGTCGGCGAAGGTACCACGGCTCGCGCCCATCGGGCCGGGAGGCGTGGGGGGCGGAGGCGGCGGGGGAACCGGCGGCGGCGTTGCGCCACCTGTCGATTGCGGCAGCGGAATGCTGGTGCGTCGCGCGATCATCGAACTGACGATGTTGTAGGCGATCCCGCGCCATGCCTCGATCTGCTCGCGGCGCAGGATGTATTCCTGACCGCTTTGCGTGTCGATCACATCCGGCGTCAGCTTGTCGGGCGTGTTCGGCTCGATCAGGTTGGTCATGATCTCGTGCGCAGCGGCATATTGTTCGGGCTTGCTAAGGTCAACCGTGTCCTTGAACAGGAAACCCTCGATGTCGATGTCGCCGTTCGGCCAGGGGCCGGCCGTCGTCGGGTTCGGGCAGGGGTTCACGCCCGCATTCGCTTCAGGATCGTTGAACTGCGTGCAATAGGTATCAAGCCTTGCTTTTTTCTCGACCTGGTTACCCTGTTCCGCGGGCGTGCCGGGGGCACCGCCGGAGCGCGCCACGGTGTCCTCGCGGAAGCCGGCTGTCAGCGCGTTCGACGTGCTTTGGGTCACAGCCATCGGCGATGCCGGGGTTGCGGAAACGCAGGCGCGTTCGTTCGGCGTCACGCGTTTCTTGGCCTCGACCTCGCGGACCTGTGTCTGCTTGATCTGCTTGGTCAGGTTATGGCTGTCCACGGTGGAGCCGAACTGGCGGGTCTGGTCGACCACGCTGGCATGCCACTGGGCGGTCATGTTTTTGAGCGAGGGGAGCATCTGCTCCGTCCACAATTCGTTCAGGTGATCGACGAACTGCTCGCCGGCGACATCCCAATAGTTGTCATCGACCATCGCCAGCGTGTCTTCAGCCAGTTCGCAAGGATCTGTGCCGAAGCTGCCGGTGAGCGGTGCGCTCGCGCCGCTGTCGCAGTCGTTGGTCGGGGGCGTGCCGCCGCCGCCGGCCGTACCCGTGCCGCCGGTGCCGCCCGCGCCGGTACCACCGCCGCCGCCGCCGCCGCCGCCAACAGGCGGGCCGCCGGTGGGTGTGGGGTCGCCGCTGTCGGGAATGCCGTCGCCGTCGGTATCGGGGTTGTCGGCAACGCCGTCGCCGTTGATGTCGAGGTCAAGCTGGTTCGGGGTGCCGTCGCCGTCGATATCGGGGTCGGTACAATCCGGCACGCCGTCGCCATCGGTGTCGAGCAGACAGTTGGTACCCGTGACCGCGCCCGCGCCGAGCGAGATGATCCAGCTGATACCTTCGGCGTCGAACATGCCGGAGGTGTTGTTGGAAAGAATGAGCGAACCCAGATAGGTGTTCAGCTGGCCCTGAGCCGCGGCGTCGCCGCTTGCCGCCAGCGCGATCAGCGACTGTGCCGCCGCGCAGGAGCCGAACTGGGAGCAAAGCAGGGTACGGAACAGCGCCCATGTGCCCTGCGTCGGACTATTATAAAGAACGATCGAGAGCGTATTGACCGCGCCCGCCTGACCCGCCATCGCCTGCGCCAGCGTTTGCAGCGCCACGTTGCCCGATCCTGCGATCGTCCAGTTGATAAGGTCGTCATAGGTGTTGATAGGCGCAAGCGGATAGACGATACCCAGATAAGGATCGAGGTACGAGAAATAGTTATAGAAGAACGGGCCGCCAAGCGCGTTCTGCACGGTATTCAGGTTCCCGATCGTGCCCGCAGCCGCGCCGGTCAGCTGGGCGACGGAGTTTGTGGGCGGGTTGATCGCGGGCGGGGGCAGGGCGTTGACGCGGGGCGGATCGCCCAGCGCGGCGCGCACACCGTCGAGATAAGCATACACATCATATGGTGCGGCGGGACTGCCGAGAGCCGCGTTAAGCGTGGCAAGCGCACCCGGGTCATCCTGAAGCGCCAGGATCAGCACGTTCATGTCGACCGAAGCACCTGAATACTGCGCCTGCGCATCGCGGGGCGACAAGAGGCACCCGGCTATCGCTACCGCCATCAGGAACTGAACCGCTCTGGAGAAAATACCAGATTTTTTTTGACAGGGATTAGTCATGCCCCTCCCCACAGAAACGCGCACACAGAAGCCTTAAGAAACCTATCCTTAAATTCTATCAAAAATTCAGGTATTTGGGAATTACTTAAAATTTTAACTAATAATTTACCGCGCCCCGAACAGGCGGTTAAGTGATTGCGGTAAATGATGAATTATGTCCTCTGCCGTCAGGCCGAGGCCGAAAATTTGAGCCGTTTCACCCTGCAGCCAGACGCCCGCCGCCGCCGCCATGAAGGGGGGCATGCCCTGTGCCATGAGTCCCGTAATGAGTCCCGCCAGCACATCGCCCGAGCCTGCAGTTGCCAGAGTCGCGGGGGCATTGCTGTTGATGATGGCCGTCCCGTCGGGCGCAGCGATGACGGTATCCGCGCCTTTTAATACGATAACTGCATTAGCCAATTTCGCGGCCTTGCGGGCGCGTTCTAACTTATTACCTTCAATGCCGGCGAACACGCGCGCGAATTCGCCCTCGTGAGGTGTCAGAACATGTCTGGAAGGTGAAAGCTTTGCAAAGAGGTCTTTAGGTGTTTCTTTAAAGGCGCTAAAAACATCGGCATCAATAACGGCATATTTATCAAAAGATAAAACAGCCTGCATCGTTTCTTTCATGTCATCTGTGATGCCGGCGCCGGGGCCGATGCAGACGGCGTTGCGGCGCTCATCGCGTAAAACAGTTTTCAGATCATCAAGTGTTGCCCATTCATCCACCATCACGCTGGCGCGGTATTGGGCATAGGTCGCAACCGTCTTCGGCTGGCTGGTGATCGATACCAGTCCGGCGCCCGCGCGCTGCGCCGCATAGGCGGCAAGACAGGCCGCGCCCGTGCGTTGCGCGCCGCCAAAAATGACCACATGGCCGCG
Organism: Alphaproteobacteria bacterium; assembly: GCA_020853455.1. Taxonomy (GTDB): domain Bacteria; phylum Pseudomonadota; class Alphaproteobacteria; order Micavibrionales; family UBA2020; genus JAPWJZ01. The sequence continues at coordinate 6,645 of JADYYV010000285.1, forward strand.
CGAATATTTATGGGATTCAGCCGACGGCAACGGGAAATTTTTCAGCCAGAGGGCAGAATCGTTTTCAAAAAGATTCGATTTCAGGTCGGCGACCGTCTGGTCGGTGATTCCAATCAGGGATACGACCAGTTTTCCGCAATGCGATTTCGACGGCATCAGCATATGCGCGATTTTCTTGCGGCAGAACGTAACGGTGAAATGCGCCTTCAGCGTGCCCGGCGCGATGGTGCCGCTGGCGGCATCCATGCCGGACGGCACGTCGATTGCGGCGACCAGCAGTTTCTTGGTGCGAATCTTGTCGAAGAGGGTGACGAGTTCGGGGTCGAGTGCGCCCGCGAAACTTGCCCCGTAGACCGCATCGACGATCAGCGCGGCGTCTTTCAGGCCAAGGTTGGAATTCAGGCTTTCGACATCGCCGTCCCATTCTTTCGCCGCAAGCGCCGCATCGCCTTTCAGCGCCGATTTCTTGAGCGGGCAGGCGACGCGCACGTTCCAGCCGTCGGCTTTCAGTTTCGCCGCCACGATAAAACCGTCGCCGCCGTTATTGCCGGGGCCGCACAACACCAGCACGGGGCAGGGCTCGACCCGCTCCTTGATCGCGGCTGCGACGGCGTGTCCCGCCTGCGTCATCAATTGAATGCCGGTCGTGCCCGCCACAATCGTCGCGGCATCGGCCTTTTTCATTTCAGCGGGGGTGAGTATTTCAAACATAAGGCGCAGTATTGCAGGTTGCGCACAGAAGGGACAGAGTGGGGCGATCGACGGGGATTGAACCCGCGACATCTCGGACCACAACCGAGTGTTCTACCACTGAACTACGACCGCCATCAGGGGAATGGTTTACCTGACCTTATTATAGCGCGTCAAGTTTTCCCTATCGTGCAGTATAGCAAAACAACTGCCTAAATTATAGGCAAATGCCCGGAAACAAGGCATCAAAACGTATTCCCGAAACTAAAATATCTATTAAATTCAGCATCTTATATGAGCTTTAAAACTGGCACAAGGTTTGCGATATAGGCACGTCTTTTAAAAAGGTCAGGACATGAAAAAGATCGAGGCCATTATCAAGCCGTTCAAGCTGGATGAAGTGAAGGAAGCCCTTCACGAAGTCGGCGTACAGGGCATGACCGTGACCGAGGTGCGCGGCTTCGGCCGGCAGAAGGGCCATACCGAACTGTATCGCGGCGCGGAATACGTCGTCGATTTCCTGCCCAAGGTGAAAATCGAATGCGTGGTCGAAAACGGCCAGGTGGACGATGTGATCGAAGCGATCTCGCAGGCGGCCCGCACCGGCCGCATTGGAGATGGAAAAATTTTTGTGATGCCCGTCGAAAACGTGATCCGTGTCAGAACCGGAGAGCGCGGGAAAGAAGCGATCTAACAGGATTACTACGATTTAACGAACGTCAAACAGGAGAGACCAAATGGCTAAATCAACTGCAAAACTGAAAGTGGCGAAGGCGCCCGCGAAAGCGAAGTCTTCGCATAACTTCGCGCCGTTCTTCAAACTCATCAAGGAACACGGCATCGAATACGTCGCCTTCCGCTTCACCGACCTGCGCGGCAAGCTGCAGCACACCGCGCAGCACATTTCCACGGTCAACGAAGACCTGCTGGAAGACGGCATCATGTTCGACGGATCCAGCATCGCCGGCTGGAAAGCGATCAACGAATCCGACATGATCCTGCGCCCCGACCTGACGACTGCCGTGCTGGATCCGTTCGCGGCCGCGCCGACGCTTGATGTGTTCTGCGACGTTTATGAACCTTCGACCGGCCAGCCCTACAGCCGCGACCCGCGCTCGATTGCGCGCGCGGCAGAACAGTACCTGAAATCGACCGGTATCGCCGATACCGGCTTCTTCGGCCCCGAAGCTGAATTCTTCATCTTCGACGATGTGCGCATCGATGTGTCGATGAACCGCGTGTCGTATGAAATCGACAGCATGGAAGGCCCTTATAACTCCAACCGTTCCTATGACGGCGGCAACATGGGTCACCGCCCCGGCGTCAAGGGCGGCTATTTCCCCGTGCAGCCGATCGACAGCTCCAACGACATGCGCGCGGAGATGGTGTCCGTCCTCGCGAACATGGGCGTGCCTGTCGAAAAGCACCACCATGAAGTCGCGCCCGCGCAGGTCGAGCTTGGCATCAAGTTCTCGACCCTCGTGAACTCGGCCGACAACCTGCAGCTTTACAAATACGTCGTCCACAACGTGGCGCATTCGTACGGCAAGACCGCGACCTTCCTGCCGAAGCCCGTCTTCGGCGACAACGGCTCGGGTATGCACGTGCACCAGTCGCTGTGGAAAGCGGGCAAGCCGCTCTTCGCTGGTTCCAGCTATGCGGACCTGTCGGAAAGCTGCCTCTACTACATCGGCGGTATCATCAAGCATGCGAAGGCACTCAACGCCATCACCAACCCCACCACCAACAGCTACAAGCGCCTGGTACCGGGTTATGAAGCGCCCGTGCTGCTCGCATACTCCGCGCGCAACCGCTCCGCTTCGTGCCGCATCCCGTTCTCGGCTTCGCCGAAGGGCAAGCGCGTCGAAGTGCGCTTCCCCGATCCCGCTGCCAACAGCTATCTCGCCTTCGCGGCGATGCTGATGGCGGGCCTTGACGGCATCCAGAAGAAAATCCACCCCGGCGACGCGATGGACAAGAACCTGTATGACCTGCCGCCGGACGAACTGGCGGAAATCCCGACCGTTTGCGGCTCGCTCCGTGAAGCGCTCGACGCGCTCCGCGATGACCACGACTTTCTGCTGAAGGGCGGCGTGTTCACCAAGGACTTCATCGAAAGCTATCTGGAACTGCGCTACGCGGAAAACAAGGCATACGAAACCATGCCGCACCCGATCGAATACGCGATGTACTATTCCGTTTAAATACGGAAGGGTATTGCACGGTCTAAGATCGTTTCTTCCTGAAAAAATCCCCCGGACGGAAGTCCGGGGGATTTTTTTGTCGCAGGATTGAAAGCCTTGGGTTACTTGATCGACTTGATGATTTCCTTGAACGACTGGGTGTTGCGCGCCCAGTTGTAAAGATGCGTCGATTCCTTGGGGGTAAACAGGGTGGCGAAGACGTACCATTCCTTGTCACCCAGCGCCAGGAAGTGGATTTCCTGCGGGCTGGCCTTGCCCTTTTTCGGTTCCACGTCGTAAACCTCGACCCTGTTGAGCAGGAAGCGGTTATAGGCGGGGGATTTCTCACTCGATACCAGTTTCGTGATTTTCAGGTTCATCACGTTGTCGAAATATTTGCGCTGGTCGTCCAGTTCCGTCTGCAAATCGGTCGAACGCGAACGGCGCACGGCCAGGAAACGCACATATCCCTCGATGTTCTTTGCCTTGCCCTTGTTCTGAAGATGGACGCTCCGGCGGTTCATGTCGCGGACATCGGGCGAGATGACTTCCCATGACCCGGGCTAGTTGAACTTGATCGAGTC
>JADYYV010000286.1 GCA_020853455.1 Alphaproteobacteria bacterium
ATCGGCCGCGCGTTTTGCGAGAAGTGGACGAGCAGGTCGGCATCAGACAGCTCCAGCGGCGTGTTGCCCTGGCTTGGCACGTTGGGCAGCTCCAGCATCACATATTCGCCGTCGGGTGGCATCATGTAATCGCGGATCAGCATCGTGCCGCCGGTTTTCAGTTTTTGTATCTGCCGCTCCAGCAGCGCCGTAACTTCGTCGGGGTGATAGCCGTTCGCGGAATAGATGTGGTGCAGCATGTTGGAATTGATGATGCCGTCGATCGTCTCGTCCTCCATCTCGGGGATGGAGATGTCGGCGGCGCGGAAGCTCAGGTTCGGCAAACGGTATGTCTTGCGGGCGAAATCGATCGCCTTCTGGTCCATGTCGATGCCGATGATTTCAACCCGGGGGTTGAGCAGCGCGAGGACGTAGGTCACCGCCCCCCGCTCGCAGCCCATATCGACCACGCGGGCGCCGGCGGGCAGCAGGAAGTGCGCGGAAATCAGCGCGGCTTTTTGCTGGATGAATTCGGGCATTTCGATGACGGCGCGCGCGCGCGTGGCTTCGTCCTTCGCCAGTTCCGAGAAATTCCGGATGCTGGCTGCCACCTGTTCGGCTATTTCTGTCCTATCGACCTTTGACACTCACGCGCCCTTGGGAGTCTGAACTCAATCTCTCCATTATACAGAGAAACGCACCCTTACGTCTCTCTGCCTGATAAAACTCTGACATATTATGATAATCCCTATGCAATAACAAGGACTTTAGGGAAAATGGGTTAGACCTTGATAAATTGGACTTTTTACGGCAAATTTCAAGCCCATGCATACCGCCGCAACCAAAGCCCGTTCCATAGCAAACCTTTGGAATAAAACGCTAAATATCATCCTGCCGCCCCGCTGCGCGGGATCGGGCATGGTTGTGGATGCGCCGGGCATGGTCTCCCCGGGCTTTTGGTCGGAGCTGTCGTTTATCGACGCCCCCTTCTGCGACACCTGCGGCCTGCCCTTCGGTTTTGGCAGCAGCGCGGGCACAATCTGCGTCGGCTGCATCGACGAAGAACCGGAATTCACCCGCGCCCGTTCGGCGGTTGTTTACAACGACGCCAGCCGGAAACTTGTCATCGGGTTCAAATATGGCGACCGGCTGCATACCGTGCAGACCTTCGTGCCGTGGCTGGCGCGGGCGGGCGAAGCGCTGATTGCGGATGCCGATATCGTCATCCCCGTGCCCCTGCACTTCCGCCGCTTGTGGCAGCGCCGGTTCAACCAGTCGGCTGTGCTGGGCGAATTGCTGGCCAAACGCAGCAACCTCGCCTTCGCCCCCGATGCGCTGACCCGCCAGCGTTATACCGTCAAGCAAAAAGGGTTGAGCCGCAAGGAACGTCACGCGAATGTACGGGGCGCGTTTGCGGTCGATGGTAAACAGGCTGCCAGCCTGATCGGCAAAAACATCCTGCTGGTCGATGACGTCTTCACCAGCGGCGCGACCCTGAACGAATGCGCCCGCGTCTTGAAAAAGGCGGGCGCCGCCCAAGTTTATGTCCTGACCATCGCGCGCGTGACGCGGGATGATGTAACCTTTTGACGGCAAAAACGAATAACAATACAACAATGTCATTCTGAGCGCAGCGAAGAATCTCCCTTCTCTCCGCAGCAAGGAAGATCCTTCGCTTCGCTCAGGATGACAGGAAAAGGAAGCAGAAAATGAACAACAAAATCATCTTCGCCGGCGGCTGTTTCTGGGGGATGCAGGAATTGCTGCGCACCCGGCCGGGCGTTATTTCAAGCCGCGTGGGCTACACGGGCGGGCATCTGGATAATCCGAAATACGACGACACGCATGACAGCAAGAGCGGCCATGCGGAGGCGGTGGAGCTGACCTTTGATCCCGCCAAAACATCCTACCGCGCGCTGCTGGAATATTTCTTCCAGATCCACGACCCGACGACCAAAGACCGCCAGGGGAATGATCGCGGCACGCAATACCGCTCGGCGATTTTCTATATGGATGACGAACAGAAAAAAAACGCGATGGATGTGATCATCGCCGTCAACAACAGCGGCAAATGGCCCGGCAAAGTCGCGACCACGCTGGAACCCTTCACCAAATTCTGGGACGGGGAAGATTACCATCAGGACTACCTGCAAAAAAACCCGAACGGCTACACCTGCCATTGGGTCAGGCCGGAGTGGAAGTTGTAACGGAAAGCACGATCCGTGCTACATGTCACTTTTCGCTCGGGAATTTCCAATATGGGCAGGATTTGAAAGCTGCATGGCGCGAATCTTGCGGCCGCAGTTCAGCACGACATTTGCGGAGACATATTTCCGCGACTTCGTTGGATACCGGTTGCTTGGCGCGCTCTTCTTCCAATACGCGTTTGCAGTGCGCTAACGCTTCAGGGCTTTTTGTGTCAGCTCTATCTTTCGGCGTCCACGCCTTCACGCGAATTATAACTTTTTGTTTATCATCTTCGGATAATAACGCAGCAAGCTTCTCTTCTTTTGCGAGATCGTATCCGACTTCAGATGGCGAGAGGGCCCAATGGTTTGCAAGCTTCATCCAGAAATAAGCCTCTACATCGTCCTTCTTGACACCCCAGCCATTAGAATAAAAATCAGAAATATAGGCGTGTGCCGATGGCAAAACGTATTGCCCCGCGCGCTGGCAATATTCAAGCGCTTTCGAGTAATTGACGACATCTCCAAGATTTCCACGATAAAGACCGCATAGCGTCACCAGATTGTCAATGTCCTCCAGATCATATTCATTTGCGCCTTTTTCATACCATTTTATCGCCTCGATCACATCTTTCTTAACGCCAATACCATTGGCATACATCTCCCCGAGTTTTGACGCAGCCTTTAGATGCCCGCGTTCCGCTGCAAAGCGAAGCGCACGTGCATCAGATTCTCGGTTTTCTTCGATTTGCTCCGGTGAAAGATTTCCGAAGTGATCTCCTAGATTAAAATACCTTCCTTGCTGATAGGCTTCTTCCGGCGTGGTATACGAGACTGGACGCGGGCCGCCAAAATTTTTCAGGCAAAACAACGACAATCCAGTTGCAATAATTAAAACAACTGCAGCGAAAATTTTTATATTGGACATATGCGGAATTTTTCCAAAAGCTTGAAATACTATGCAGCATCCTAAAAAAATCCCCCTCTGTCAAATCGGTGAGCTTTGCCCCCTCTCCCGCGCTTGCGGGAGAGGGCCGGGGTGAGGGTGTGTCGCTATGAACAGTTGAAGACTTTCGCCACGATTACCAGCCACGTCCCTCCCTCACCCTGCCTCTCCCGTAAGCACGGGAGAGGGGAAGAAGGGGCGAAATCGTCACCCCGCCAGCGCCGGCGCCTTGGGTTTTGCCGCCATCAGGCTTTGCAAATAACGGATTGTCGCCGCGGGTTCGAGGTCGGATTTTTTTGCGATATCCAGCGCGGTCTGGCCGTCATTGGTGCGGGCGTGAATATTCGCGCCCTGCTTCACCAGCATCTTGACCGTCTCCAGCTGGTCGAGTTCCGCCGCGATGTGCAGCGCGGTCCAGCCATCCGCGTTTTTCACTTTCACATCCGCGCCATGATCCAGCATCGATTTCACGATGGC
>JADYYV010000287.1 GCA_020853455.1 Alphaproteobacteria bacterium
AGAAAATAATAAAATTTCAGCTCGTAAGATGGTGGAGCCAATCGGTCACTCGTGTTCCCATTTAAAACACCGTATTAAAGATACAACAATTCTATTAGCTGACGAAGCTGATGCATCCGTTATCAGGTCAGACGAAGATTTAGAAGTCACCGATTTAAAAAATTACAATTGCAAAGTAGAGGGAGTTGATAAGGTGACAGGCGCTTGTAAAATCTGGCTCCCGGATAGTACAAAACCAATTATTGGAAAAATAAGCGACCCTCAACTCCATAACAGAGGAAATGTTTACACCAGAGCGTTAGACCAAGGTGGAGAAATTATCATCAAAGCTAAGGCGACTTTGAAAGAGGGAAAAATCCATAGGCTGTTTATTAGTGATGCAGAAAAGGTTCGCTAAATCGATTTCACAAAACGGAGCTTAAAGAAAAAAGACGCCTAGAAAGTACTTTTTTCCCACCTATTACACCTATAATATGTCCCAAGAAATTCCCGCGCGCCCGTTCAGCGGTTCGCGCTCCGACAAAGGCAATAAGTTATGTCAAATATTGAACGTCCCCTGTCGCCGCATCTGCAGGTTTACAAATGGCAGCTGACGATGGCGCTGTCGATTGTGCATCGCGTGACGGGTTTCGGCCTTGCAGTCGGTGCGGTCGCGCTGACGTGGTGGCTGCTGGCGGCGGTGAATGGCGAAGATGCGTATCAGCAATTTCAGGCCTGCGCGCATTCGTTTATCGGGCAGCTGTTTTTGTTCGGCTGGGTCTGGGCGTTTGCGTTCCATTTCCTGAACGGCATCCGCCATCTGGTCTGGGATACGGGCAAGTGGCTGGATTTGAAGTCGGCCTATGCCAGCGGGTATGTGGTGGCGGCGGGGTCGTTCATTGCGGCGGGTGCAATCTGGTTTGCGGCGGGGTATTGATCATGGCACATGAAAACGAAGCAACAATCCGTTCGCCGCTCGGCCGCGCACGCGGCCTGGGTTCCGCCCGCGACGGCACGCATCATTTCTGGATGCAGCGCGTGACTGCGATGGCGCTGCTGCCGCTGACGCTGTTTTTCCTGTGGCATCTGGATTCCATCGCTGAATCCGATTACACGGCGTTTTTGAAATGGATGGATCATCCGTCTGTTGCCATCGCATCGATCCTGTTCGTGATCGCCAGTTTTTATCACGCCATGCTGGGCGTGCAGGTGATCATCGAGGATTACGTGCATCATGAAGGCTGCAAAATCGCCTGCCTGTTTGCCATCTGCTACATCAACTTCGCGCTTTAAGGATTTTTCGCCATGACGTCCAGCTATCCCATCATCGAACATGAATACGATGTCGTCGTGGTTGGCGCAGGGGGTGCCGGTTTGCGCGCCACCTTCGGCATGGCGGAAAAGGGATTGAAAACCGCCTGCATCACCAAGGTATTCCCGACGCGCAGCCACACGGTTGCGGCGCAGGGCGGTATTTCGGCAGCGCTCGGTAACAATGGTGAAGACGACTGGCGCTGGCACATGTACGACACCATCAAGGGGTCGGACTGGCTGGGCGACCAGGACGCGATCGAATATATGTGCCGCGAAGCCATTCCGGCGGTGATCGAGCTGGAGCATTACGGCATGCCGTTTTCGCGCACCGCCGAAGGAAAAATTTACCAGCGCGCCTTTGGCGGCATGACGACGCATATGGGCAAGGGCACGGCGCGGAGAACTTGCGCCGCCGCCGACCGCACGGGCCATGCGATGCTGCATACGCTGTATCAACAATCGCTGAAACATAAGGCCGAATTCTTTATCGAATATTTCGCGCTCGATTTGATCATGGACGACGAAGGTGTCTGCCGTGGCGTGATGGCGTGGAATCTGGCCGATGGCACGATCCACCGTTTCCGCGCGCATACGGTTGTGCTGGCGACGGGCGGGTATGGCCGGGCTTATTTCTCCTGCACCTCCGCGCATACCTGCACGGGTGATGGCAATGCTATGGTCCTGCGCGCAGGCCTGCCGCTGCAGGACATGGAATTTATCCAGTTCCACCCGACCGGCATTTACGGCGCGGGCTGCCTGATTACCGAAGGCGCGCGCGGCGAAGGCGGATACCTGACGAATTCCGCGGGCGAGCGTTTCATGGAACGCTACGCGCCGAATGCGAAAGATCTTGCGTCGCGCGATGTGGTTTCACGGTCGATGACCATCGAAATCCGCGAAGGCCGCGGCGTGGGCGAGCATAAGGATCATATCCATCTGCATCTCGAACACCTCGACCCCGCGATTTTGAAGGAACGGCTGCCCGGCATCTCTGAAACCGCGCGCATTTTCTCCGACGTCGATGTGACCAAGGAACCGATCCCAGTGCTGCCGACCGTGCATTACAACATGGGCGGCATCCCCACGAACGTCCGCGCCGAAGTCGTCAACCCCACCAAGGACAATCCCGACCAGATCGTGCGCGGATTGATGGCGGTGGGCGAAGCGGCCTGCGTTTCCGTGCATGGCGCGAACCGCTTGGGTTCCAACTCGCTGCTGGATTTGGTTGTGTTCGGCCGCGCCGCCGCCATCCAGGACGCGAACACCATCACGCCCGGCGCCGCACATAAACGCCTGCCGGTCGATGCAGTGTCAAAAGCGCTCGACCGTCTCGACAAACTCCGCAACGCGAA
>JADYYV010000288.1 GCA_020853455.1 Alphaproteobacteria bacterium
GCGCCAGCCGCGCAAACCATAGCTGGCCGGATTATGCCGGACAGCGGGTTTCGTACCGCGTGGGTATAGATGGATTCCCGCCGTAAACACAAGAATTTTCCGGCAAATCCCCGAAAAACTTGGTTTTTTGATATGAAAGGCTTGTTTTGATTGCCATAATATAATAATCTTTTGTATCGCAACAACGGTTTAGGGGGATTCTGGTGCTGAAAGACGATTTTGAATTCCGCTTCCGGGGCGCAGGCGTCGCCCATACCGACCCCTTTATGAACCAGTTCTGGATGGACGAGGCGCAGGAATACCACCGCGACGGCGCACCCGCGATAAAATATGCCGAGGGCGGCGAGGCCTGGATGCAGCACGGCAAGCCCGACCGCGACGGCGACGAGCCCGCCATCACGGATTCACAGGGCAGCAAAGGCTGGTACAAGGACGGCCAACTGCACCGCATCGGCAAGCCCGCCGTGATGAACGCCGACGGCACGACCGAATGGTGGATCAACGGCAAACAGCTGAACGACAAGCAGATAGAGGAACATCTGCGCAGCATCCGCACCGAAGAAGACATCCAGCGCGGCTTCGAGGTCGCCGATGCCCTGCGCCACGCCCCGCATCCGAAGGTGAGCGCGCCCAGAACGGCGTCTTTTTCAAGGTAATCAGCCCCTTATTCTTTTTCCCATATAAAATATTGACATAGTGCGGCCACCCGACTATGACTCGCGGCAGCTGGCCGCCGCGGGATTTTCGCGGCATACCCCCGCTCATTTTTTAAAACAATACAAATTCAAGGAGTGTGCAATGACCGACAACAACCCCGCCGCGACCGCGCCGGATGAAAGCAAAAAACCCGCGCTGTTCGAAATTTTCCGCGCCGCTGTCTGGGGCGAGCTGATCCCCGGCGGCCGTCAGGAAGTGCAGAACGCGATTGAAGACGGCAAAAAACAGGGCGTGACCGAACAGGACATCGAATGGCTGTCGAACCTCGACGGCAAATCCTTCCGCGCGTATTTCGGCGAAAAAGCCATCAGCCGCGATCTTGAAAACGCGATGAAGGCGACCGATGCGATGACGGAAGCGTTCCATTACACGCCCGCGTTCAAATCGGCAGGCTTCTACGGCCCGAAAGCATAACCGCTTTTCAGCCGCGCAAAAAAAAAGGCCCTCCGGCAACGGGGGGCTTTTTTTTATCGGCGTTTCAAGACGATGCGATTTTATGATAAATATAGTTGCGTTTTTAGCAATTTTGTGCCATGATGGAGAGGATAAACGGTTATTGAACATTGTGAATATGGCACTACAAACCCCGAGGGCTTGAACCCGCCGGGAAACCCGTCTATTTAGGGGGCTAATTTATAGGTATAGGAGCCAAAGGGCATGAAAGCATTCGTATTTCCGGGACAGGGCAGCCAGACGGTCGGCATGGGCAAGGATCTGGCCGAGGCATTCGCCCCCGCCCGCGAAGTATTTCAGGAAGTCGATGACGCGCTGGGCCAGAAACTGTCCAAGCTGATTTTCGAAGGCCCCGACACCGAATTGAATTTGACGGAGAACACGCAGCCCGCATTGATGGCCGTATCAATGGCGGTGGTGCGCGTGCTGGAACAGGCGAAGCCCGGGCTGATCAGAAGCGTGATACTGCGCCCCAATGATCCAAATCTTTCAAGCGTCCAACTTGCTCCTATTGCAAAATTCGTCGCGGGTCACAGCCTTGGCGAATATTCGGCACTGACCGCCGCCGGCACGTTTTCGATTGCCGATGCCGCGCGCCTGTTGAAAATCCGCGGACAGGCAATGCAGAAGGCCGTGCCGGTCGGTATCGGCGCGATGGCGGCCATTCTGGGTCTGGAACTGCCCGATGTGACCGCGATTGCGAAAGAGGCATCGGGCGCGGAAATCGTATCATCCGCGAATGACAATTCGTTTGGTCAGGTCGTCGTCAGCGGCCACAAGGCGGCGGTGGAAAAGGCCGTTGCGCTGGCAACCGCCAAGGGCGCAAAGCGCGCCATCATCCTGCCCGTCTCCGCCCCGTTCCAGTGCGCGCTGATGCAGCCCGCCGCCGATGCGATGAAGGCGGCGCTGGCGGAAGTGAACATGAATGCGCCCACCGTGCCGCTGGTGGCGAATGTGATTGCCGAACAGGTCACCGACCCCGCGCGTATTCGTCAATTATTGGTTGAGCAAGTGACCGGCATGGTGCGCTGGCGCGAAAGCGTGATGTATATGAAGGCGCAGGGCGTGACCGAGCTGATCGAGCTGGGCGCGGGCAAGGTGCTGAACGGCCTGACCAAGCGCATCGAGGCCGACCTGACCGGCCGCGCGGTGAATGCGCCCAAGGATATCGAAGAATTCGCGGCCACCCTGTAAATGTGGATCGCCTTCGCCGTTTCCGCGTCCGTCCTTTGGGGATTGAGCTATACGATTACCGAGCACCTGATGAAAAAGGTGTCGATCCCGGGCGTGATGCTGGCGGGGGCGGTCGGCAGTCTGCTGATCGCATCGGCGACGGCGTTTTTCGCGGGCACGCTCCAGAAAGACGTCGCGACGCTGAAGGAAGATTCCGGCACATCCTGGCTGCTGGCGGGCAATATCGGCATTTACGTGGCGGCCAATACGCTGATCCTGCTGGCGACCAAATCGAAAAACGCGACCATGGCGGCGATGATCGAAATCAGCTATCCGCTGTTCACCGCGCTGTTCGCTTACCTGATTTTCAAGCAATTGCAATTCAACGCCGGCACGCTGGCGGGGGCGACTTTGGTGCTGGCGGGCGTCTGCTGCATCTATTACTTTGGTAAAAACATCTAAACGGGAGATTCCAACATGTTCAGTCTTGCAGGCAAAAAAGCCCTCGTCACCGGCGCATCGGGCGGCATCGGCGGCGCGATTGCAAAAGCACTTCGGGCGCAGGGCGCGGAAGTGGGCCTGAGCGGCCGTAATGTGGAAGCCCTCAATAAACTCGCCGCCGAAATCGGCGCGGGTACGCATGTACTGCCGGGTGATTTGAACACCGCCGAAGCCGCGGATGCGCTGATCAAATCGGCGGAAGAAAAAATGGGGCAGGTCGATATCCTCGTGAACAATGCGGGACTGACCAAGGACGGGTTGTTTATGCGCATGAAGGATGAAGACTGGCAGGTCGTGCAGGATGTGAACCTGACCGCCCCCTTCCGCCTGATCCGCGCCGCGATCAAGGGCATGATGAAACGCCGCGCGGGCCGCATCATCAACATCACCTCGGTCGTTGGCGTGACCGGTAACCCCGGCCAAGCCAACTACTGCGCATCGAAGGCCGGCATGATCGGCATGAGCAAATCGATGGCAGCCGAAGTGGCCAGCCGCGGCATCACCGTCAACTGCATCGCCCCCGGATTTATCGCAACCGCCATGACCGAAGCGCTGAACGAAGACCAGAAATCGAAAATCAACGCGACCATCCCCGCAGGCGCGATGGGCACATCGGAAGACATCGCGGCATCGGTCGTCTATCTCGCCAGCGACGAAGCGAAATATGTGACCGGCCAGACGCTGCATGTGAATGGCGGGATGGCGATGATTTGATTGGAATTAGACAATGACAAGCCGCGGGGAAAAAATTCAAAAACGAATAATTGAATTTAATCTCTTCTTCGTTGCGATAGGTCTTGTCATTTATTCGTTCTGCCTTCGCGTCTTTCCCGTTTTCTTTAACGCGGCAAAAAGCCTAGGCAACACGTTGCCAGAACCGTTTATGTTCTTTTGCTATGTCTTCGAGGCAATCGGGCATAACTCTTTACTATATCTTGTTGGATGCTCAGCTTATTACGTGCTGTCCCTCAGATTCATCAACCCTTCAACAAACTTATCCATCAATCTTGCGTTGATTGTCGTTTTCTCTCTAATCCTTCTTCTTTTCAGTGGGCCTTTTTACCACTTGGCATTTTAATAATATTAAATAAAAGGCGTTCCAGATGCAAACCATCGTCCTTATCGACTACGAAAATGTCGGCTCGCCGGGATTGGAGGCGTTGCCGGAGCAGTGCCGTGTTATTCTTTTTATCGGGCGGGCGCAGCCGCTGCCCAAGAACGAGCTGATCGAAAAACTGCTGAACGACGGCAAGCGCGTCGAGATCGTGAAAATCGCGGGCGTGGGCAAGGATAACCTCGACCACCATCTGGCGCTGTATCTGGGCAAGACGATCGCGCTGGAACCGCAGGCGAATTACATCATCATCAGCAGCGACAAATCGGGCTTTGACCCGCTGGCGGAACATGTGACGAAGGTTCTTGGCACACCCTGCAAACGCCAGACGCCGAACAAGCGGCCGCCCAAACAGCGCGCGGCGCCGAAGCAGCCGCCCGCGAAACCCGCGCAAAAGCCGGCACCCGCAAAAACGCCCAAAGCGAAAAGCGCGACCGCCGCGCAGGCGCGCGCGTTTTTGGAAACCGAAAGGCACCCGCCCCGCACGCGCGAAAAACTGCTGCGCCACCTGGAGCGCCATTTCGCCACGCTGGCGGCGCAGACCGACGCGCTGTTTGCCAGCCTTGAAAAAGACGGCTTCATAAAGGTCGATGACAAGGGCCGGGTGACGTATCCGACGAAAAACGCTTTGCCCGCAAAATAAGGGGATTTCCATGACAGAACGCGTCCTTCTTATCGATTACGAAAACGTGCATGAAGCGGGACTGAAGAACCTGCCCGCGCATGACCGCATCCTGCTGTTTGTCGGCAACGAACAGCGCAAGGCCAATGCCGCGAAGCCGCCCGCCGATTTCGTGGACGCGATGATGAAGGACGGCCGGCGGCTCGACCTGATCCCCATCACGGAAACGAACAGCAACAACCTTGATTTCCACATGGCCTATTACCTCGGCACGGCCATCGCGGAAAATCCGCTGGCGGAATACATCGCCATCAGCGACGATGACGACCTCGACCCGCTGCTGAAACACCTGACGGCGCGGGGCTTCCGCTGCCGCCGCGTGCCCAGCGGGCGCGCAAAAGCGTCATCCGCCCCTGCCCGCAAGCCTGTCGCGAAAATAGCGAAACCGTCAAAGAAAGCCGCCGCAAAGCCCGCCGTGGATTTCGACGAGATCGTGCGTTTCCTGAAAAGCGCGCCGAAGAACCGGCCCAAGCGGAAATCCGCGCTGCTGCACCATCTGGCAAGCCATAGCACGGTCGGCGAA
>JADYYV010000289.1 GCA_020853455.1 Alphaproteobacteria bacterium
AATCTATCGGAGCTTCTGTCGCTGGTTTCATGAGATTTAAAACGGCTCACGGCGACCTGATTGCGATGGTACAATCCAAGCCAACGTTTATTAAATTCAACCTCCCTGCGGTGTATCCATAAATGGTCGACATCCACGACACCGACGACGAGCAGAAGAAACCGGACGCGCTGGAAAGCCGGCGGCTGGCCGCTGTTGCGCTCAAGAAATATGGAATTGACGACAACTCGCTGCCCAAGGTCGTGGCGGCGGGTTACGGGAAACTGGCGGAGCAGATTGTCGATCTGGCCTTCAAAAACGGGGTCAAGGTGCGGGAGGACAAGGAGATGGCCCAAATCCTTGCCGCCATCGAGCTGGATTCCGAGATACCGTCCGAGGCTTTGGTGGCGATTGCCGAAATCCTCGCCTATGTTTATAAAGCTAATCAAACCTATAACCGCGACGATCCGAAAGAACTGCCGTGACCAAAGACGAACTGGCCAAGCGCCTGAAATCCATCACCGATTATGTGCGTGATTGCGAGCGCCGCGTCAGCCTTGGCGAGATCATGGACCTGCAGGGGCTCGACAATAACGTCGCCGAAGTCTGCGACCTGATCGCCGCCATGCCGCCGAAAGAGGGGCAGGAACTTGAATCGCAAATGACGATACTGATCGGCAGCCTTGAAACGCTGGCGGACGCCATGCGCAAGCAGGATGAAGGGAAAGACGACTGATGGAAACCGAACGCCTGATGACGGCGATGGCCGCCTTCGCCTTTGTGGTCTGCCTGATGTACGGGCTTGCTTATATCGTGAAACGCCTCGGACTTACGGGCGCGCCGATGCTGGCGATGGGCGCGAAACGCCGGTTGAAAATCGTGGAGCAGCTGGCGATTGACCCGCGCCACAAACTGGTGATCGTGCGCCGCGACAATAAAGAACATTTGATCGTGATGGGCCCCGGCGGCGACACCGTCGTGGAAAGCAATATCCCCGTCGTGGATAACGTGATCGAGCTGGAGCAGAAGGAAGCGAAGAATGGTTGAGGCGTTGCATTTCCCTGCCCCCCTCGTCATCCCCGTACAGGATTATATTGAGCAGGAGGCAATTCCCGCCACCCCGCCGAAGGGCGGGGTCCGGCGCGCGTTCAGCGCCTTCATGAGTCTTATAGGCCGCCTTGCGGCGGCTGTCCGGACCCCGCCCTTCGGCGGGGTGGTGATTGCGCTGCTTGTTGCTGCACTGTTGTTCATCCCCTCCCACACATGGGCGCAGAGCATTTCGCTGAACCTTGGCGCCGGCACGCCGGATGACGGCGCGGGCGGCGGGTCGGTTGCGGGGCGCGTGGTGCAGATGGTGGTGCTGCTGACCGTGTTGTCGCTCGCACCGTCGATTTTGATGATGATGACCTCGTTCACGCGCATCGTTGTCGTACTGTCCTTCCTGCGCACGGCGCTGGGTACGCAGCAGACGCCGCCGAACACGGTCTTGATTTCTCTCGCCATGTTCTTGACGCTGTTCATCATGATGCCGACGATTAATGCTTCGTATGAACAGGGGCTGAAGCCCATGATGAACGACGAAGTGGCGGAGATGGAAGGCCTGCAAAAGGCCGTCGTGCCGTTCAAGCAGTTCATGCTGAAACACACCCGCGAAAAAGACCTGACGCTGTTCATCGGCCTTGCCAAAATACAGGAACCGAAAGAAGCGCTGGATACGCCGCTGCAGGTCGTCATTCCCGCCTTCATGATTTCGGAGCTGCGCCGCGCGTTTGAAATCGGCTTCCTGATATTCCTGCCGTTCCTTGTGATCGACATGGTCACCGCATCCATCCTGATGTCGATGGGTATGATGATGCTGCCGCCTGTCATGATCGCGCTGCCGTTCAAGATTATCTTTTTCGTGCTGGTCGATGGCTGGTATCTGATATCCGGATCGCTGGTGCAGAGTTACGGCGGGACGTAGGGTGGTTGCATCCCCTCCCCCTGTGGGGGAGGGTTAGGGAGAGGGCGGACTTTGCGCGTGGTGTATGAACACCATTTCATGGTTCTGCAACGAAGCCCTCTCCCCAACCCTCTCCCAAAAGGAGAGGGGGCAAAAATAGCAAACCGGCGGTCCTGCTCCTTTCAGGACCGCCGGTTCTATTTTGGCTACTTTGACGTTAGAGGTTTAAGTAACAGTCGCGTTCAGCAGTTCGTCTTGCAGGGCGAGAAGCTTTGCCCGGCGGTTGCGGCGGTAGCACCAGACGGCAAGGCTTAATCCCGCAATCCCCAGCCAGCCGGCAAGACCGTAATGGGTCGCGCCGATGCCGAAGCGTTCCGACACTTCGCCCATCGCCCAGCTGAGGGGGATGAACAGCATCGACACGCACAGGCTCTGGGTGGACAGCACGGTTGCCCGTCGCTCCGATCCCACATGCCGGTTGATCGCCTCGCTGACCCGCGGCTGCGCCATGCCATAGATGCAGGTGCCGCCGATCATCAGCAAGACAACGCCGTGCCAGCCCAAACCGCCCGCAGCCGCGCCGATACAGACGGCGACCGCAAGACCCCAGACGAAAAACAGCGACTTGATCGTGCCGAATTTTCCGTCCAGGCGGTGGGAATGGTGGCTGGACAAACCGCCCAGCACGAAACCCGCCGCCATCATCAGGCCGTAATACTTCTCGCTCAGGCCCATCGCCATGTAATACGGCTGCTGGCTCCACATGATCACCTTGGTGGCCGAAAACATGACGGCCGAGAACACGATGATCAAGCCCACTTCCGCATGACCGTGCAACGCATAGCGCGCCGTTTCGATCATGTCGGCGACGGGGTGCTTTTGCGCCGCCACGCGGTGACGCTCCGGCTCCACCATCTGCCACGCCATGCAGAGCGCGATCGCCTGCGTGATCAGGCTCAGGATCAGGGGCAGGTAGTGGTCGTAAGCGTATAAAAAACCGCCCACGATGCTCGCCCCTGCGACGCTATACAGCGCCAGACCGCCGCGCCGTCCTTCGCGCATCCGGTATTCACCCTCGCGCCCCTCCGACAACAGCGAGTCGTAGAGCAGGGCGGAGTTGGTGCCCGACATCAGGCTGATGCCGATACCGATGACCGACTGCGACAAGGCCGCCATCGCAAGGCTGTCCGCCGCCATCAGCAGCGCATAGCCCAGCATCTGCATCAGCGTGCCCAGCACCATGACCCAGCGGCGCTGCCACACGTCGGACAGCCATCCGCTCGGCACCTCCAGCAGCACGACGGTCGCGGCAAAGGCCGCTTCGCCCAGCAGGAAGTCGCGGAAGTTCAAACCCATTTCATCCCGGTAAAACGGCATGATGACGGGAATGACGAAGGCCATGTTCATGAACACCGCATGGCGTTCCAGCAGGCGGATGTTTTTTTCGACACGCATGATCTGTTCCTTTCGTTGTTGCGTGCGAAAGGCCGGATGAACATGCCGATTTTTTATCGGGGGAGTGTTCTGTCAGCCTTCCGTTAGGGCGGCTGACAGGTGCTGATTACATCAGTCTGGCAACCGTAGTCTGGTCGTGGTACCGGCGGATTTTTTGAAAAGAGGGGCGGCATAGTTCGTCTGTTCACCGTTACGCGGTGCGGAGACGTTCCAAGCCTGAATATTTTTCATGCAATGACGCATGGATTTCCTCTTTCTAAAAACTACATCTTCATCACAACACGGATCGGGATTCGCGTCATGGAAATTTTGTTGCGTCGCAGCAAAGAATTGAATTGACATATTAAACCGATTTCGTCATACTCGCGCGCGTAACCTGTTCAAGAATATGGAGTTCAACCATGCGTTCCGTCACTACCGCCGTTCTGTTCAGCCTCATGCTCACTTCCTGCTCCGGCCGCGGCCCGACGCAGACCGATGGTTACGGCGCGCTTGCCGTTGCCGTGGTTCTGGGCGCCGGCCTTGCCGTTTATGCGGGCAATCGCTGATTATCCTGATGGATTGAACAACGAAAAAACCGGCGACCCGATGGTCGCCGGTTTTTTCGTGGCCTGAATTGGCTTACAGGTTGATCTTGCGGTTCGGCTTGGTGTTGAAAGCGGGGCGGTCCTGCGGCGCATCGTCGTTGGCGATGTCGGACGAGGGTTTCAGCACGTCTTTCAAGTCATCGACCGCCTCGTTCATCGCTTTTTTCTGCGCCTCTGCCGCAACACGTTCGGCTGCCTTGCGTTCCAGTTCCTGCTGGCGTTCATAGGCGGCGTTGCGCTCTTTCGCTTCGCGTTCTTCGCGCGCGACCGGGTCTTCGAACCATTCGCGGCGCTTGCGGTGCAGCAGCTTATCCGCGCCCACGCCCAGGCCGCCGCCCGCCGCCATGCCCAGCATAGTGATCAGGATCACGTTCAGCCATTTGAAGGTATGCACGTCGAAACCGTTTTCGTAGTTCTGGTCGTACATCGACCGCGCGGTTTTCATGATGTCGGCGCGCAGTTCGTTCGCGTTGCCGGGCTTTTCATGCAGCACGACATCGACGTAATCGCGGATCATGCGTTCCAGCTGCGGCGCGGCGCCGGCCGAATAATGGATGCCGTCGGTCACGCCATGCGCGGCGTCGATCGTGCGCGCGGCGCGGGTTTCGGCGGTTTCGGCCAGCTGGTATTCGGCGGGGCCGCTATCCGATCTGGAATAGGTGCGGTAATGATGGTCGTGCGCGGTGCCGAGCGCCTGTTGCAGCGCGCCCGACAGGTTCGTCAGCGCCTGATATTCGCCCGCCGCCTGCGGCGCGTATTTCAGGAAGTTGGAACCGCTCGCCCAGGTATTGGCGAATTTCAGGTATTCTTCGGGGGTGGGCGCGTGGTCCTTGAATTCGCGCGCCATGCTGGTGCGGATCGCTTCCTGGTTTTCGGCGCTGGTCATCTTGGCGATATACAGGCGCTCCTGCACGCTCAGGTCCGGGTTGCGTTCCATGAAGTTCTGCAACAGGCGCACGGCCTGCTGCGCCTGCGCCTGATTGAAGGTGTAGGTGTGCCAGCTGTAGTCATACACTTGTTCCGTATGATGATGCGTGGTGCATTTGCCGTTGCTGCAGCTTTGCGTGGTGTAATGGCGCGTATGCGTCACGTCGCGGCGGTGATAGCTCCATGAATTGTCAAAGGCAGCCTTGATGGCGGGAAGGGCGCGCGTGGCGTCTTCCAGCTTGGCGACAGATTCAAGCGCGGCGCGGGAATCCTGCGGCATCACTTGCGTGTATTCGCTGAGCAGCGCGTGTTTTTTCAGCGACGCGTCGACGCGCGTCTGCAATTCATGCGCGAATACGGTATGGCTTTTGTTGATGTGCAGGGCGATGTTGTTGCTTTCGAACACTTTCATCGTGATGTCGTTGTTCGCGGCATAGAACCTTGTGAGGGCGGGGACGGGCTGCGATGCTTTATTAAAGTCGGCGCTGATCTGTTCGATCTCGGAAAACGCCAGCGGAATTTCGCCGGCCTTGGATGCGTAATGGCGCGTCGAAAGACCGCCTGCCAGCACAAGACCCAGCGTCACGCCGATCCAGATTTCCGCCGAGGTGTTGAACAGCTGGTGGCGCGACCATTTCCACGCGCGCTTGTACCAGGGATCGGTTGCGGGCTTCAAAAGGTTATTGTCGTTGCGGGATTTGAAA